>CAXEKM010000453.1:0-3305 GCA_963996645.1 uncultured Marinoscillum sp. | reverse complement strand
GTTTTTTCATTATACTCAAATCTGTTTTTGCCTTTAACAACTAAAATTATACTGTAAAGGCGTAAGTTGTGAATTACAATATTGCATGATTGGACTATAAAACACTAATGCTAATAATTTCTTATCGATGATGAATATTAAGCAACAAGGCAGTCTTTCTGGCGGGTTAGAGTATTGAGAAACTAACAAGATTCTTCATTCAATTTTACCTACAATGGTGCTGCTGAAAAGCATACTTATTTCACTTGTTGTTGTGAAACTTTAAAAGACGTACTTCACAAAATGGTGCAGGTATTATGGTCTTTCGCCACATTTGCTGTTGTCATCAATTCAAACGATGCCTTTACGACAATGTCCTGATTTGTGGACGGATACACAGCAAAAATCGTTAAGATTATTGATCATTTACCCTTTGCTCTGTTAGTGGCTTCAGAAAGCAAGGAGTCTAATTCAGATCTATTGTAAAAGGTGCCACTTTGAAGGATTGCGTTGATAGAGGTGGTATTGGAAATGTCTTCAAGTGGGTTTTTATCAAGGATGACCAGGTCTGCATACTTGTTTTTTGCAATCGTGCCCAATGAATCCGTTAACCCAAAAAACTCGACAGGATTTAGAGTGGCTGTTTGTAATGCCTCTCCATTGGATAATCCGGCCTTTACTAGTAATTGAAGTTCTTCGTGAAGGCTAAATCCAGGTACCACATAGGATACTCCACAATCTGAGCCCGCTAACAGTTTTACTTTATTCTCATTCAGAATGCCTGTGATGGTTTGAGAGGTGGCTAAAAGCTGTTTTCCCGCTTCCCAGGTAATTGGAGGAAACATTTTCTCTGGAAAATTCAGTTCAGGATCCCACTGAGCTAGTAGACTCTCAGGTATGTATTGGTTTTCTTCTTGCTCAAGAAATGTACCTCCTTTTCTCTTCCATTGCCTGTCGATGATCACCAGGGTAGGAGTGACGTAGGTACTGTTTTGATGGAGTGTATTTGCAAGTTTAGTGGCTTCATATTCATCATAATATTCATTGTAAAAGCTATTAATCGTAGTGAAGTTAGAAACTGCCTCTGGTAAGTTGTTTGATAGGAAATTTGCTTTGAACTGCTTCTGAAGACTATCTATTTCCTCTCGTTTGGAAGTAGAAGATCGCCAGATGCCATTTAGATGTTCGATACTCTTTTGACCCAATTCTGAAGCTTCTTCAGCCGATACAGCCATTGGCACATGCCCAACAAATGGAAAATCTAATTCTTTACACGTTTTAGCAATGGCATTGTAAATTTCAGGAGACAGGTCATCATATACTTTGACGAAATCAGCCCCCGCGTGATAAAGAGAATCCACAAGTTGGGTGGCGTCTTCTGGTGAATTTGGTTGTAAAGTGCCTTGCAATAGGGTAAATGGTCCGTCAATGATTGCTCCTGATGTGTAATTCCGAGGCATTAAATAATTGATCGATTCGAGCGAATCCCTCACAGCCAGATTGCCCCAGAGATCTCGCACACCTAGTACGCCATTGGCGATAAAGAGAGAATTGAAGTATTCATAACCTTTTACATTGGAATAATGCGCGTGCATGTCCCAAAGGCCAGGTATTAAGAATTTTCCCGTGCCATTGATGAGTTCATTGGCTTCAAAACCATCTGAACTAGACTCAATACCGACTATAATTCCATCATCTATGATGATGTATTGGTGGTCAATTACCTTAATGTCTTTGACATCCACAACTGTAATATCCTGAATGATGAGATCTACATGCTGAGTGGACTTAGTACAGCTAACCATAATGGAGCTGGAAACTAACAGGATAAGGAGAATTTTAAGTAAATGCATCTGGTTCGGTTGTGGCTTTTAGAACTAATTGACATCTCCTTCATACAGGAGTAAGTGCAACTAATTAGTTGAAAATAACGCTTTTAGATGACACCTGCAATTAATCATGCTTATGTAGTAGAAGCTGTTATCATCAAATGAGATGATGTCATCCATTAGACACAGGTTTGGTTTGTTGGATGCACCAGTTATGACTTAAACGTCATGAACTCCAACAAAGGCAAGAAAAGCAGATGCCTCATACATCTTGTTGACGAGACGTTTCTTTGATGAATTTATATAGGTAGAACTGAAAATTATCAAGTGTTTTTTTAGCAGCTTTTCTTGCCAAAAGAAACGGGAATACTATAAAAGTTATTCCACCAATTATCATGACAATATTATCTGTTCTTGGTTCGGCTGAATACTGGTATATTCCAATTGACATTATTAAGATTCCAGCTAAAAGAAAAAGCACCTCTCTTAGCTTAAATCCGTGTGAAGTAATGTGCACTGAGATACCTTGTTCAATGTTTTCCACCTTCCCAGAGAGGTCAGCGTTATGCCAATTTGTTCCAAAGAATGTAAGGTTTTCATTTACTTCGAATCTATTTCCGGCGATTAATCCATTGTATGATTTTGTTGCTTTCATCGGGGTGTCTTTAATATATCTTGGATCAAGGTTTGCCTTTAGTTTGTGGTTAAATTCCTCTAAAGAATCCTTGAAATCAAGTTTTAAATCTTGAATGCAACCAATATATTTCAGAAAGTTTCCCATTTAGTCGGTTAATGCATGTCAACGTTGATAATTCTTGTTAGTCTTTGTTATTTTTCAATTAAAAGGTGTGCCTATAATGTGAAAAACAACATCAAAAATAAAATGTGCCAGCATAGCCATTATCAGACCATATCTCCAAAATATCCACCCAAAGGTTGTTCCTGTTATTACATTTCCAAATACTGTAGCTCCAATTACGATTGGTGTTAGGTCATAATAATTGCCTGACATTGGAATATGAATAAGTCCAAAAATTAAAGCCGTTAATACGTTTCCAATCCAAATCGTTTTATTTGATGGTGTCTTTGCTTTAATCAGATACTGGTTTACAGTTATAACTAATGACATAATACCTAAACGAAATATTATTTCTTCAGTAATTCCTGCGGAAAATGAAGCAAACAGATTTGGAATTGCTGAAGGGTGTTTAAAATTAGCTGGTCCCATTGGAAGAACATATTCTTGAACCTTAAGCATTAGTAGCGATAAAAATCCTACAATAGAACCAATTAATGCACTTGCAAGAATTGTATTTCTATTGTAGGAGTCCCAAACTGACTTACCAGATAGTATTTTTACAAGAAGTGGTGCTCCTAAGTTTGTTCGAGCAGATATCCATAATCCAATCCAAATGAAAAGGGAACCCAAGATTAGCGCAGCTCCGGCATTTCCAATAATTGATTGAATGACTGATTGTTTTTCTAAATCTACAGCTT
>CAXEKM010000452.1:0-5874 GCA_963996645.1 uncultured Marinoscillum sp. | reverse complement strand
TTGATGTATCATTGAATTGATATCGGAAAAGCTCTGCTGACGCTCATGTCAGAAGAGCTTTTTTGTTATGCTAATTGAGAGTTGAAAGCCACTTCTTTGCATCATCTTCATTGTCAAAGAATCCTGACTTTCTGGATGAAAACTGAGCTACACCTTTGGCAAATAATTGGAGAAGAGGCGTAAGTCCATATACTGCCGTTGCTACAATGAACGGCTCATTGTCTTTAGCTCGTTCCTTCATCAAATTCAAATATTCTTTGCTATATCTAAAGCCTGTTACATTGATCAAAGAGTATAGAGATTTTTTAGGATAGGTTTGAACCAATTTACTTGCTTCTAACAGGATTGGATACCATTCTTCTTTCGTTTTATTTGAAAGGTCTGTGTGAACTATGGTTTTCCCTTGATGTTCGATGATTTTGAAACTCATACAGTTGTATTTTCTCTAATTGGATACTGTCCAGGTTAATGGTTGAGTTCATAGCAGAAGAGGAGTGAAAGTTAGTCTGTGTAGTTCAGATATTCTGGATTCAAGCAAAAAATTACTAGTCCAGTTTCGGTTGCCAATAGAATGTGGATTATAAGTATTTAACTTGAGTTTAAGATTACAAATGTTCTTTTAATCTTAATTTTTGCTTCAATGAAAAGTTTGTTTATTCTAATTCTTAGTCTGCTTTGTTTAGGAAATTCATTCACGGGTCCATCAGTATTATCAATTGAGATTAATCCAATTTCATTTAATACTGAAGAAGGTCTTTTAGCTAAGACTCGATATTATGAAAACAGAATGGGGGCATATGGGCCTGTTGCTGTTGAGTATGGATTTTGTGTCATTAAACATGGAAGAATTCAGGAGTATAAAGGGGTTCGGATCGATGAAGAAGCAGATGACTATGAACGTGAAGTGGATATTTGGGATAAAGTGTTTAATGCTGAAACTTCGAGACAACAATTAATTGAAATAAATAAATTTTTAGGATTGTCCTTTAGCGAGTTAAATCAAAGCCAATTCAAAGTAGGGAAGACTTTTGTTTTGGATGATTTTGAGGGAAAGTATCAGTTAGATCTTTCAGCCGATAAACAACTGGGTCTAAAGAATGGACACTCTGAAAGTTATTCTGATTCTATCCGAGTAAAGTATGATTTTGGTGATTTTCTACTCATTGAAAACTATACAGTTGATGATTATGAGTCTGAAGATTGGTCAATTGTAGGTGCATCTTTTGATTATAATAATCAATGGGAGGATAAAAATGGCGAGGTACTTAATATTGGATTCGATATTTTTGATATCACTGGGGTGCTATTTAAGCGTAAATTGAAGTAGAAAAAATTACTTGTCCAGTTTTCGGTTGTTCAGTGAATAAGGATTTGACTCTTTTGCAATGATTTTTATATTGTCTTAGCAAATGAGAGTTACAGAGTCTGAAACCATAGATACTTATTACAACGCACTCGTCAATCGAGAGGAGAGTTACACTGGAATCTTCTTTGTTGGCGTGAAAACGACTTCTATTTTTTGCATAGCGACCTGTAGAGCACGTAAGCCAAAACGTGAGAATGTTGAGTTTTTTACTGATTTTAAGGTTGCATTGGATAATGGTTATCGTCCATGTAAAATCTGTAAGCCCACTGAAAATGCGAATGAAGCACCTGAATTTGTAGAGCAGGCGATTCAGTTAGTAAAAGATCGCCCCAAAGAGAAAATTAAAGACTACCAACTCAAACAAAATGGGATTAGCCCAGAAGGTGTTCGTCGTTGGTTCAACAAGCATTATGGGATGACCTTTCAGGCCTTCCAAAGGATGTACAGGATTAACAATGCATATCAAGAACTAAAAACAGGATCGAGCACTACGAGTACAGCCTTTAAAAGTGGCTATGAGTCCTTAAGTGGATTTGGTTATACCTACAAGAAAATTATGGGAGATTCACCTTCAAGCAATCAATCAAGCGACGTGATTTTAATGACTCGCTTCACTACACCACTTGGACCTATGTTCATCTGTGCAACTGATCAGGGCGTCTGCTTATTGGAGTTTGTGGATAGAAGGATGCTCGAAACGGAGTTTAAGGATCTTCAAAAAAGGCTCAATGCTCAAATCATCACAGGAGAGAATGAACACATCAAACTGGCTATCAAACAGGTTCAGGAATACTTTAAAGGCAACAGACAAGAGTTCAGCATTCCATTAATCACTCCAGGTACAGACTTCCAGCAATCCGTATGGAAGGCACTTCATGCCATTCCGTATGGTACCACTGCCACTTATCAGCAGCAAGCCAACCGACTAAATAATCCAAATGGTGTACGAGCTGTAGCGTCTGCTAATGGAATGAATCGAATAGCAATCGTAATTCCATGTCATCGAGTGATTGGCTCTGATGGTAAATTAACCGGCTATGCTGGTGGACTGGAGCGAAAGAAATGGCTATTAGACCATGAAGCTGTCCATAGCGGACAGCAATTGTTTTAATTATAGACTTTTCAGGAATTCAATAGTATCCACATTATCGGCATAATCCCATGGCTCTGGCAATTGTCCACTGCCAAATGGAATACGACCATTTCCAATGACACACTGAAGTTTATCTCCATAGCTTTCGATGATAGATTCTAGCTCTTCGTTATTGGCATATTCCTGTGCATGAAGAATGGAGATAGGAGATACCAGGTTGTCAGTTGGTAGCCAAAGTAGGAAGCCATTGTCCAGATGTTTAGTGCCGTTGACTAATAAAATTGACTTGTGATAGTCGTAATTGTTGCGGTACTTGTAGTGATCTCCGATAAATGAATAATCTTCAACAGCTTCAAAAAATGTAGCTGCATCATAGCCTTTCGGGACGAATATTTTTGACACATTGCGACATCCTAATCCGAAATACCAGAATATATCTTTTCCTAGGTTATGAAGGTCTTCTGAAGTTTCTGAGCCATCAAGTACTGCAATAGACGTTCTGTTTTTACGAATAATTTTCGGCTGATCCTTAAAATAATATTCAAAATAGCGAGCCGTATTGTCACTACCAGTAGCGATTAATGCTTCTACACTATTTAGTCTTTCTCTAAGCTCCAGATTCTTTTTGAGTCGTGGTTCTATTTCCAGAAGCCAATTAATGATCAACTTAAGCAAGAAACTGTCTTGAGAGCTGGCTTTTATTGCTGCGAAATGCCCTGAAATCAAAACACACATCAAATCGTGAAAACCGACCAACGGAATATTTCCTGCCATGATAATCCCAACGATTTTTGGAACCTCTGGATTTAGGTTTTCATATCGGTTGATCCACTCCTCCAGCTTCGGTTTTTCGAGCATAAATCGAATACCTTCAAATGCTCTTTTGACATTGTCTTCAGTAAACCACTGGTTTTCGGATTGTGCACGATAAGCATATTCGGTCATTTCTTCTGTTGAAATATTCCCGATTTTCTCACCTAATGCAGCAAATGCTTCAATTCTTTCGCTTAGAGTCATTTAATTGTATCAATATTATTTGCACGCAAACTTATTGTAGATAATTTTGTTCACTGTTGTTGTACGACATAAAATAGTTTCAACATGGCAATAATGATCACAGATGAATGCATCAATTGTGGTGCATGCGAACCAGAATGCCCAAACACTGCTATCTACGAAGGTGGAGTAGAGTGGAAATGGTCTGACGGTACTGATCTGACAGAGGTTGAAATGGAGGACGGAACTACATTAGATGGTGACGAAGTTCAAGAGCCTGTATCAGATGAATTTTACTACATCGTTTCAGGAAAATGTACAGAGTGTACAGGATTCCATGAAGAGCCTCAGTGTGCTGCGGTCTGTCCAGTAGATTGTTGTGTGCCGGATCCAGATTATGAGGAAACTCAGGAAGAGCTCGAAGCGAAAAAAGAGTGGTTACACGTTGAGTAATCACCTACAGATATGAAAGAAGCGGGCTTGACCCGCTTTTTTTATGTCTATCTAGTTTTATGAGTCCAGCACTTTTTCTGGAAATGGTCTAGCGCATTCTTTTCCTTTTTATTAGATAAGCACCAAGTATTTTATCGAAAGTATCTGCTGTATTTGCCTCTATCATGTCAATTTTGTACGTACCACATTTGATTTTGAGGTCATGATATAGTTGACTCATTTTTTCCTTATAGGCGTCCTTAATATCTCTAGGATTTAGCTTCACCACTTCATTTGATTCCAGATCAATAAATCGATGTGGGCGATCATCAAAATCAAATTCTAGTTCTGTCGCATGGTCTGTAACATGAAATATAAGTATCTCATGTTTGTTATGTTTCAGGTGTTGTAAAGCCTTAAAGATTTCGTCCAGATCATTTGATTTCTGGAACATGTCACTGAAAATGATGACAAGTGATCTTCTGTGAATCTTCTGCGCTATCTGATGCAACACAGCTGCTACATCAGTAGCCGAGTCACCTTCTTTATTTAGCTGATCATTCAAGTGCGCAATCAGCTGACTAAGGTGCGATTTTGTTGTTTTGAGAGCAGATTGATGAATTATTTTATCAGAAAATGTGGTTAGACCAACAGCATCGCGCTGTGAAGATAGGAGGTAAGCAATAGCCGCGGCACAAACAACGGAGAACTGCAACTTGTCATTTCCAGGCTTTGGATAGTGCATCGAATTGGAAACGTCCAGAAGAATTTGAGCTCTTAGATTGGTTTCTTCTTCGTACTGCTTGGTATACAACCGGTCAGTTCTGGCATATACTTTCCAGTCCACATGACGTGTGCTCTCGCCAAAGTTGTACAGTTTGTGCTCTGCAAATTCAACTGAAAAGCCATGATAGGGAGATTTGTGAAGACCGGTAATGAACCCTTCCACTAGCTGTTTGGCTAGTAGTTCCAGGTTTTCGAATTGTTTAATGTCCGCTAGTCTGATGTCCTTCATTGTACTTCCTAAACGATTTTTCTTTTCAATTGATCTCCAAAGTAACGATTTTCCTTGCAACTCTTATAAAGATTGAGGTTTGCATTTGTCAATTTTAAAATGCTATATTTATCTGCAAATTGATTGAACCTAAATCAGTAACAATTTAAGACCAAACAAACATTTAGAATTGTGGAAGAGAATAAGGAAAAAGGGAGAGACGAGATTTATTCTGAGCGTGTGAGAGCGGGAAAGAGAACCTATTTTTTTGATGTGAAGTCTACTAGATCAAACGATTATTACCTGACAATCACTGAAAGCAAAAGAAGGTTCAAAGATGACGGCTTCTTCTACGAAAAACATAAGATCTTTTTGTACAAAGAGGATTTTCACAAATTCCTTGAGGCACTAAACGAAACTGTAAATCACGTAAAATCAGAATTGTTACCAGATGTTGATTTTACACAATTTGAGAATGAAGAGTCGGATGCGGAAGAAATGAATATCGCTGATGAGGATTCTGATCTTAAGTGGGATTAATACAATAGATGAAATAATAAGCTCCAACCTAAGGAGCTTTTTTTATTTTTAGGCCATGAATCGAACACTGGCCGCTATTATCGGATTCGTTTTGTTAGTTGGTTTAGCTATTTGGTACTTTTCTACCATTTTTGCTTACCTGACAATATCGATTGTACTTGCTACGATTCTTCGACCCTTAACCAATCAGGTTAATCGATTACAGGTTTTTGGAGGCAAGATTCCTAGATTTATAGCCATCATCGTTTCCTACGCAGTTGTAGTGGCTCATTTGTTATTGTTCTCGCTGCTTTTCGTTCCTTTGATCTCTGAGCAGATAGAGGTGCTCAGTACACTCAACTTCAATGTGGTGTATGATTCAATGGTAGCGCCATTGAAGTGGTTTGAGCAATATTTGATTACCAACCATCTTACAGAGCAGGAGCCAGGGTTTATCGTTGATTCTACCAGACA
>CAXEKM010000451.1:0-5710 GCA_963996645.1 uncultured Marinoscillum sp. | reverse complement strand
CACACTACTGCTGAATTTTTCTTACTAACCTGCGCTATCAAGTAATAGGCCAAAAAGAATGACATGGCCACTGCAATTCCAGCAAATACTCCTAAGACCCCTATTTCTACCATCTTTTAAAATACGGTGGTCGAGCTTTGAAGTTGAAAAAATATTTTCAATTTTAAAATATCGTAAGCTGCTAATCGTCTAAGCTGCAATGAAGCGATCTGAAATCAATTGGTAGGTTTCACAGTTTCAAAAAAGAAAGTATCAATTCAAACCAATGGCAATCCTAAAAAATCGCTTTTTAAAAGTACTGGCAATTATTGCCTCGGTAATCATCGTATTTGTAGTAGCAGTTATGGCATTTATCAAATTCGCTCCACAGTTTGGCGCTAAGCCGAGTGGTGAGCATCTTCAAAAAATAGCTCAGTCATCTCATTATGAGAAAGACCAGTTCGTCAACCTGATTGAGACCAAAATGGACATGAGTTTTTCCAATTCCTGGGGAATGCTCAAAGAATCTCTTAGCTCTAAAAACACTTCTCCAAAAGAGGAACTTGACACCTTCTTTGGCACAGAGAAACCAGCGGCTAATGATTCTAACATTGTGGTCACCTGGTACGGGCACTCCGCTTTACTATTAGAGATAGAAGGTAAAAAGATCTTCCTTGACCCTATGCTTGGGCCCTATGCATCTCCCGTTCCTATTTTTGGAAAACGCTTCAAAAATGCCCCTACTTTCGATTTCGATAATATCCCTCAACTCGATGCTGTGATTTATTCCCATGATCACTATGATCACCTGGATTACTATACCATCAAAAGAATTAAGGACAAGGTTGGTCACTTTTATACTCCTTTGGGACTCGGCTCACATTTAAAAGCATGGGGAGTCCCAGAAGAAAAAATCACTGAATTGGATTGGTGGGAGGCTGCACAATTTGAGCAATTCACCTTCACAGCTACTCCTGCACGACACTTCTCTGGACGTGGTACAGATGACAGAAACAAAACGCTGTGGGCATCTTGGATAATTCAAGGTGAGCACAACAAGATCTATTTCAGTGGAGATGGAGGTTATGGTCCGCACTTCAAAGAGATTGGAGACAAAATGGGACCATTCGATTTTGCGATGATGGAGTGTGGACAGTACAACCACCGATGGGAACCTATCCACATGATGCCTGAACAAACCGTACAAGCATCTTTGGACATTCGCACGAAATCCATGATGCCAATCCATTGGGGAGGATTTTCATTAGCTCCTCATGAATGGTATGAGCCAGCAGTCAGAGTAGCAAAAGCTGCCTCTGAAGCCAATCTGGAATTAGTTACACCGAAAATAGGTAAAGCGTTTAGCCTGTCGCAAGATCTTCCACATGTACAATGGTGGGAAGATTACATGAAAAACTAATCAGCATCCATTTGCATCACCTGGACATAAGCCTGCTCATAATACTTGACCAGGTTACTCCAGTCAAATAAAGTAGAAGAGCTCTCCGTACGGTTTCTCAAATCGATGCGATCTCTTCTACTCAATCGTACGTAATTGTACATTTTGTTTGCAAGTTGCCCAGCAGCTTCATCGAAAGATTTCTGATTTCTTCTTACCAGATAGATTCCTCTTCTATCATGGTCAGGCACATTTTCCTGTACATAATCTCCAAATCCAGCTAAATCACTTGTGATTGTAGGCACACCGGAAGCGATACACTCCAGCGGAGTATAGCCCCACGGCTCATAGTAACTTGGGAATACGCCCAAATGGCAACCTCTCACAAACTGACCATAGTCCATACTGAACAATGGGTTCGTATAATTGATGAAGTCTGGGTGATAAACCACTTTTACTCGATCGTGCTTATTATTCACCATATTACTAGTTCTCAAGAAATTGAGAATCTCATCACCAGAATCGTCATGTAGATTATGGGTAATGACAGGAGGAAGACTATCACTCTTCCAACTTTGTAAAGTTCTGCGGAATCTTAATTTCCAATAATCATCTACAAACTTATTCAGCTCAGGCATCTTGGTATCCTTATGACTCACTGCTTCAAAAAGCATGCGCTCACCGACCTGGCGCTGTATTGCATCTATGGTATGTCTGAATTCCTCTAATAGTGCACGACTCTGCAAAATCTCAGGATTCATACTATAATAAGGACGCTTAGTAATGAAGAACATAACTACCGTTTGATCAGAACGCTCAGTTTGTAGTCTGTGATTTAGTCTGGCCAGTGCCTCCAAAGTCAAATCATATCCTTTGTTTAAATACTCATATCGACCTGAAGTGAAGAAGTACAAAGTCTTATCCAAATCAAACGTATAGCTCGAAAAGAAGTGCGACATGGTAAATGAGTGAATCTTATTCTTATTCTCCAGATGGAGGTTTTGAAACTCATGAAGTGCCTCAAAACGCTGGTTATTGATACCATTTGGTAAAATAACATCTGGGTTTCTTCCTAGCAACTGCCGACACTCTGCGGCTGTCACCTCACTCACTGTACTAAATATATGTGCGCCATGAGCAGCAGCACGCTCGATCATGACATTCGATTCTATATTGAAATGTTGAGCCTCTTTTTGCCAGTCCATAAATGGCAAATGATCATAGAACTGCGGATCATTCATTGCTAAATACCGACCAAGCAAGGTTGCATGCGTAGTGAAAATGGTTTTCACTTTCACTTTATCACGTCTCAATCCGGGAAGCCCAGTAGCAGCCATCCATTCGTGAAAATGCGCAATCACTTCTTTTTGTCCTTTGTTAACTTCTGCCAATTCTGTCAAAAAGATCTTGACCATTTCTCCAAAGGCCAAAACGTCATTGAGTAAGAAATCATCGCTAGGAGTAGAAATACCATGATGCTCCCACAGCAAATATTTGATATCTCCGAGTCGGTGCATCACACTTCCCAAATCAAACAAAACTGCCTTCGGTCTACCTGAAACAAGCCAAACACCATAATGAACCACATAGCCCGCATCACGCATTTTCTGAACTACTTTTCCATAAGGGTCAGAGGAAGAAACATCTATAGGTTCAAATTCAGCAGCAACATTCCCTGGCATGTAAGGACCTAACAAACAATAATGACTCCCCCATTTTGGGACTACAGTAGGCACCTTAGAACGAATCACAGTGTAGATACCTCCTACCTGGTTAAGGACTTCCCAGGCAATCTCTATCAAGAGGGCGTTGTTCGTTTGACTTTTGGTCAGACGTTTAGATGTTGCTTTAGGCATATGATCAAATTTGGCTTGTTATTAAAATAAAGCAATAATTCCCTTATTTCTAAAGTGACTGCAAACTATTTAACCCCAAGAGTAACTTTTTGATTTTCGTAAAGTATTTTTTTTGAATATGATGCAACCAACCACAGGCGAACAGCATCTAATAGATAGAATGAAAAAGAGTAAAATCATATCGCTACTTCTCCTGATGACCTTGTTTTCCTTTATCATGGAAACAGAAAAGCAGGCCCGTAAAAAATGGGATCAGGTAAAAGAAGTCGTTATCGCAAAAATCTACTCTGACAGCACAGATTCTACTATAAACCTCACCTCCGATCAGCTGATCTCTGAAGCTGAATATTGATTTTCTTATAGCTTTTATCACATTGTCATCAGGCTGAAATACAAAACTTTGATGACATCATACAATAATCTTGAGTAAATAGGATTATTTTAGCATGAACAGGAATATTTACTATTTAAAAGCTTATTTAAAATCTTATGAAAGATAACGAGACTTATCAGGTGTTTTTGGATATATGGCATGATGTCATGCTCTATCTTTTTATCGGATCAGTAGCTATAAGTGCTCTTATATTTTTGATTTATATATTCCGCTACCTTGCCGCCGGAAGTGCTAAAGCCAAATATGACTTAGCTAATGAAAGAGAAATCAAAACACTTTTAATCACCAATTACATCCTGGCATTTGCCATTTTTTGTTTGGTCAATCAGACCTACGTGGAGATGGTGTCTCTAGGAATTACCTGGAAATTAACCCGTATTTTTATCGGAATTTTCATTGCCACTTTACATGCATATGTGGCTTTCTTGGTATTCAAATACTACTACCCTGGTAAATTGGAAAAGAGACTTAAGAAATTAAGATTCACCCCAAGAATTAACCCAAGCACTGGTAACAAAATGAAGTTACTTAGTGAAGATGAAGAAGATTCATACCTTGATGAAGGTATGCAGGCTGAAGAAAATGCCTTCTCTGTGGACTATGATGTATGGATTGACGAAGCAACTGGTGAAACCAAAATCGAAAAATACAAAGGTCACCTTCATGCACTAGAGTGTGACAGATGTGGTTTCCAAACATTGAAACTTGAAAAAGAGGAAGTCCTTGTACAGCCAACTGATACTACAGATGGAGAAATACTTAAGGAATACAAGTGTTCTTATTGTGGCCGTATCAAGCGTAAAACAATGAACCTTACTTCCAATGTGGATAGAGAAAGAGATCCAAGTAAAACTGCAACTGATCCATTCAAAGCTGGCAAGAAAGTGGAATCAATAGTGATGGAAATTCATACTGCCGATGGAGACAACAAGGTATTTGAGTTCCAGGGAATAGAACAAGCGAAAGGCTTCCTGGCCGAATTCACTATTGAAAAACTTCGACATTAAGCCCTAACCAACAGAACATTAACGTTCAATGAATCTAACGCCATCTGCTTTTGTAGATGGCGTTTTTTATTTCCGTCTTGCCGTATTAGCGATATATACCCCCACCAATATCCCGGCGATTCCTATGATGTGTGACATAAGTAAAACCTCACCATCAATCAATCCCCAACAAATAGCTACAACTGGGATAATATAAGTTACCGAAGAGGTAAAAACAGGATCTGTAAGGCTCACCAGCCTATTAAAAATCAACAACGCAATTGCAGTACCCAACACTCCCAGAACTAATATGAAAGAAGTGGCCATCATGGTGCCTTCCACATGCATCAATTTGTGGGAGAAGTCAGTAAAAAACAGCAATTGAACAGCTGCTATTGGCCCTACAAAAGCAAGGGAAATGCTCGTGATCGTTACTGCTTTCAAATCCGATAAGTGATACTTAATCAGATTGGTATTCAGAGCATACATGATAGTAGCTGCTACCACAAAAAAAGCATAAAAATTAAAGTTGGAGATATCTCCACCTGATCCGGCAAATACCAAAATAGTAGTGCCAACAAACCCTACGAACACACCGATAAAAACTTGTGCTTTTTGCTTCTGTGCATAAAATATCAACCCAACTAAAATAGTGAAGATTGGGGTTAAGGCATTCAAAACTCCTGTAATAGAACTCTCCAATCTGGTTTGTGCTATTGCAAATAGAAATGCAGGAATAAAGCTCCCAACGAAACCAACAGAGACCAAGTATTTAACATGCTCTCTCCTTACTTTCTTAAAATTCCGAATGGCAAAAGGAAGCATAAACAAGGATGCTGAAAGTATTCTGACAGCTCCAAGTTCTATCGGTTCCAAGCCAACAAGGCCCTTTTTAATGAGAATAAATGAGCTCCCCCATATCAAGGATAGGGTGAACAAAAGGCCCCAGGCCTTTAGAGGAATTTTCTGGGTCATTAAAATACTATTGGTTATTCCATTTCTACTTCTGCAAAAACAGAAGCTACTTCATCTAAAGTTGCTTGAAGTTCTTCATACGAATCAGTTTCTACCAACCTTGTTCTGAATGGCTTGAAGT
>CAXEKM010000450.1:0-6309 GCA_963996645.1 uncultured Marinoscillum sp. | reverse complement strand
GTCACTTCGATAATGAGATTGACGTAGCTTTCTTGAACGAGAATTACGGAAATACCAAAGTTGAGATCAAACCTCAAGTGGATCTTTACAATGTGGATGGAAATGAGATTATTTTGCTAGCAGAAGGTAGATTAGTAAACCTTGGTTGTGCAACTGGGCACCCATCATTCGTAATGTCCAACTCATTTACTAACCAGACGCTGGCGCAAATTGAATTGTGGACCAACTCTGGTAATTATGAGAATGCAGTTTATACACTTCCTAAGCATTTGGATGAGAAGGTAGCTGCATTACACTTAGCGAAAATTGGTGTTGAACTAGATACGTTGACAGAAGATCAAGCTGAGTATATCGGTGTGACTGTACAAGGTCCATTCAAACCAGAAGCTTATAGATATTAATCGTTTGATTAGACATAAATTGAAGCTGTATTCCTGTGGGATACAGCTTTTTTTATGCTTATGAAGATTCTTTTCACTACACATCAAGGCGAGTTGGCTGGATCTACCATGTCCATTTACTATCTGTCTAAAGGATTGGCAGAACGTGGACATCAAATTCATGTAGGGGTAAGAAAAGGCACTTTACTATGGCAGAAATTGTCATATATCAATAACCTGACTTTGCATGATCTGCAAATTGACTCCTACATTGAGTGGAAAGCTTGTCAGCTAATTAAGAAGATTGTAAAAGATAATCAGGTCCAGATCATCAATGCTCAAGGTGGTAAAGACCGAAATCTTACAATTCTTGCCAAATGGATGTTTGATTTGGATGTGAAAATCATTTTCACAAGGAGACAGAGACCTAGAAATGAGCCATGGATTAAGCGTTGGTTTCATACACGAGGTACAGCTAAGATTATTATGATTAGCCATGGACTCAAGGAAATTTTTATATCCAAAGGATATTATTCAGAGCATTTGAAGGTCATTCACAATGCTGTTCCTTCAGATTTGGATTCAGCTATCCACCAAGAGAAAGTCGAGACACTAAAAGCTCAATATGCCATCGCAGGTAAAACGATAGTTGGCTGTCTATCAAGAAAGAAAAGTCAGGAACAATTACTTGAGGCGTTCAAATACCTGCCTGAGGAGTACGTTGGTCTGTTTGTTGGGATAGGTGTGGAGGAAGTGGATGAAAAGTTAGTCTCTAATCTTAAACAACGATTGATTTATACAGGTTTGCTTGATCATGAGGAAGCCTTGCATCATTTAAAGCTGATGAATGTGAACGTGTTGCCTTCATACCTGGACGGATTTGGTTTGGTCCTAGTTGAATCGATGTTGCTGGATGTGCCTGTTGTCGGATCCAACTTCGGAGGCATTCCAGATGTAATTGAAGACGGGAAGACAGGTTTGCTTTTTGAAAATGGTAATCCGAAACAATTGGCAGAACAAATTCAACGAATAATTGAGGATAAGCAATTATCGGAGCAACTTAAAAAGGAAGGGAAGAAAGTTGCTAAAGCGAAATTCTCAATCGAAACTATGCTTAATAATTACGAAAGCTTCTTTCAATCAATTGTCTATTAGAATTTCCTCATACAACCTTAGTGTCTGATCAATCCCTGTTTGATTATTGAACTCTAGTGCTTTATCATAAGCATTTTTGGCAAGACTTTTTGAAAGGGTAGAGTTTGAAAGTAGTTGAATGGCCTTTTCAGCTAGTTCTACTGAATCTCTTGAAGATAATTTCCCAGTTTGATCATTCTGAATAAGTTCAGGAATACCACCAACATCGACAGACACGACAGGCGTCTTAGTTATGAATGCTTCCAAAATCACATTGGGGATGCCTTCATTTTTAGAGGTAACAAGTAGGAGATCAAGACAACTTATTGCCGCAACTGATTCTTGTAAGAAACCAGTGAAATGAAACACCTCCGTTAAATCCAATTGACGAACTCTACTCACCAAATCATCTTTCAATTCACCTTCTCCAATCATTATAAATGCAGCATCAGGAAGTCTTTGACTAATTTTTGAAGCAACATCTATAAACAGGAGAGGATCTTTTACATCCGTTAAACTTCCAACAGAACCAATTACTTGCTTGCCTACCAGTTGAGGGTATCTTTTTGTTAAAAAATCTCTATCAATCTTTTCCTCTGTTTGCGAGATGTTAACGCCTCCATAAATAGTTGTAAGCTTCTTTTCATGGACAAGCTTTGAAACGGCAGTCCGTACTGCTTCCGAAACACAGATGATTTTCTTGATTGATGGATGATTGTATTTGTACCTCGAAAAGGAATTAGTTTTTAATGTGGAGCTCATTCGTCTGGTCACAACTAGAGGAGTAGTCTTATTGAACCATTGAACCATTACTCCAAGAGTATGTGCTTTGGAAGTATGTAGGTGAATGATGTCAGGCTTGAATTGTTTGCAAACTCTGATAAACTTGAAAATTGACAGGAGGTGATATGGAGAGGAAGACGCAACACAATAGTGATTTAAGTGATTTTCTTGACAGGATTGATGAAGCTTAGAATTACGAACACAAAACAGACGATTCTCTATGGAAGAACCCTCTATCAGTTGGATCAGCTGTTTTTCTCCACCTCCCCAGTGTGTTTCTAGATTGACATGAAGTACTTTCATATATTCTCCTGTTGAAGGGCTAGTAGTTTTTTATACTTCAAGTATTTCGATTTGGCCGACAAACGCGCAATAATAAGCCCATATTTCCCGTCAAGGAAACCTCCTTTGATCACGTAATCACGCATAAATTTCCACATTGGACTCAACAGCACTAGAAACCAATTTGACTTCTTTCCTAAGGAATACATTGATTCAGCACCTATTGAAGCATAATTTTCTATTCTAGATTGATGCTCGCTTACCGATTCGAATGCATAATGGAAAATATCTCCTTTTAGTCTTTTGGGTTTCAGTCCATGATCAAGCATGACACGGTCATGAGGGTTTTGACCTTTCCATGATCCTTTTGATTTATACCAAAGCCTCAATTTCCAATCAGGATACCAACCTCCATGTTTGATCCAGTGACCGGCATAGTTTGTCAGTCGGTTCAGTTCATAGCCAGCACAGGGAAAGCCTTGTGATTTTTCTAGGTTTATCGAATTAATTAGTTCTTCAGAGAGTACTTCGTCCCCGTCAACAGCTAACACTATTTCAAAGGAGGTCTTTTTCAGAGCATAATTTTTTTGCTGCACTTGGCCTTCATAGCTGTTCGTGAAAAACTTTACTCCAAGATTCATACAGATTTCAGCCGTATTATCGCGGGAAAAGCTATCAATCACTATGACTTCATCCGTCACTCGTTGAAGTGCACGGATACATGACTCAATATGTTGAGCTTCATTATAGGTAATGACGACTCCAGAAACTTTCATTTATAACTGCTGAATCTAACCGGTTTTGGTTCTTCGTACGTTAAAGTATACAAGTATATGATGTTTCGGGAACTCACTTTTGTTACAAGGTTGAAATCTTATTTAGAATAATTACAAACTATTCCCGAGGACTCACGTAATATCATGTACATACATGAATAATGTCCAAACAATTAGCGGGCAATATTACTTTTATAATAGCATGCAGGAGGTTAGTAAACATAAAATGACGAGCGAAGCAACACATAGAAGGGAGTACAGTGACTTGGAAAGAAAGACCATTTTTGATGGTGAATTCCTTCCTCACTTAGATGCTATGTACAATTTTGCCTATCGTCTCACTTTTGATCAGGATGATGCAAAGGATCTGGTGCAGGATACTTTTATGAAGGCATACAGGTTTATTAACTCATTCGAAAAAGGAACGAACGCCAAGGCTTGGTTGTACCGAATCCTAAAAAATAGTTTCATCAACGATTTCAGAAAGAAGAGCAAAGAACCTGGTAAAGTAGATTATCAGGAAGTTGAGAACTTCTACAACTCAGAAAATGTTGATGAAAGCAAGACGGTTGATTTACGAATCGACACAGTAAAAGATATGATGGGCGATGAAGTTACTAATGCGCTCAACGCTTTGGCTGTAGATTTCCGTACTGTCATCATATTGTGTGATCTGGAAGGATTTACATATGAAGAAATGGCCAAAATATTGGACATTCCGATAGGTACAGTAAGATCAAGATTGCACAGAGCAAGAAATCTGTTGAAAGAAAAACTAAAGTCCTATGCCGAATCCATGGGCTATAAATAAACTTTTTATTTAGTTTGTAGATTAATTTTTATCGACCATGTCAGAGACATCTGAGAAGAAAGAAAGCAACGGTTGTGCTGAGTTTAAAAAATGTTTGGAAATTCTTCATTTAATGTTGGCCAATGAGGCTTCTATTGATGAAGAAGGATATTTCCATGAACACATTGGTAATTGCATGTTCTGCTTTGAGCAATACGAGGTAGAGAAGCAGATTAAAGAACTCTTACAAACCAAACTAGCTAACCGACCAGTGCCTGCTGATCTGGCTGCAACTATTCGTTTAAAAGTTTTTCAATCAGCATAGATTAATGTCTCAAGGCAAGGCTGTTATTTTCTGTGCTCCATCCGGAGCAGGCAAGACCACTATTGTACAACAACTAGTTAAAAGAATACCTGAGCTTAGATTTTCCATTTCCGCTACCACACGTTCCAAACGTGATTATGAGGAACATGGAAAAGATTATTTCTTCCTTACAAAAGATCAATTTGATCAAAAATTGGGTGAAGATGAGCTATTTGAGTGGCAGGAAGTCTATGCAGGTACTTTTTACGGCACACTAAAATCAGAAGTTGAGAAGATCTGGGACCAGGGATTTCATGTCATTTTCGATATTGATGTGGTAGGAGGTGTCAATCTCAAAAAGCGTTTAGGTGATCGGGCATTGGCAATTTTTGTCAATGCCGAAAGTGTTGAAGTATTAAGAGAGCGCTTAACCAATCGAAATACTGAAACTCCAGAATCTCTCGAGAAGAGAATAGGAAAGGCTGTCGAGGAAATGGCTTACGCTCCTAAGTTTGACTATGAGTTGGTCAATAGAGTTTTAGAAGACGCGGTGGACGAAGCTGAAAATCTAGTTAGAGATTTCATTAAATGAAAGTAGGTTTATTCTTCGGTTCGTTCAATCCAATTCATATTGGTCATTTGATAATTGCTAATATTGCTCAGCAGAATACTGATGTTGACGAGGTGTGGTTCATTGTTTCGCCACAGAACCCATTCAAACAGAATAAGAATTTACTTCACGAATTTGATCGACTGGATTTAGTCCAACAGGCAATAGCGGAAGATTTTCATTTTAAAGTCAGTGATATTGAGTTTAATATGAATCGACCTAGCTATACGATCGATACATTGGCCGTGCTTCGGGAGAAGTATGATCATGATTTTAGGTTAATAATAGGGGAGGATAATCTCGCATCTTTCACTAAATGGAAGAACCATCAGATTATTTTAGATGATTTTGGATTGATCGTATACCCTAGACCTAATTCGAAAGAGAGTGAATTAATAGCTCACCCAAGGGTAGAAATGATAGAGGCACCAAAAATCGATATCTCTGCCACATTAATTCGAAAAATGATTCGAAGTGGAAAATCTATCAAATACCTGGTGCCCGAATCAGTAGAGCAGCAAATAATTGCTAAAAAATTCTTTCTTGACTAGATAGTCATGATGTCTTTCTCCTTTGCCACAAGTAGTTCATCTACTTTAGCAGTATGAGCATCAGTTATTTTCTGAACCTCATCCTCTGCACCCTTGATGGCATCTTCAGGAGCTCCATCTTTCAATAGCTTTTTCAAACCATCCATGATCTCTTTACGAGCGTTACGGATACTGATTTTGCCATTTTCTATTTCACCTTTAGCTTGTTTCACTAGTGAAAGTCTTCTTTCCTCTGTCAATGGTGGAATATTAATTCTGATCAATTCACCATCATTCTGAGGATTAAACCCAAGGTTAGAATTGATGATAGCTTTTTCTATCTCAGCAATCATTTTCTTTTCCCAAGGCTTAATACTTAAGGTTCTAGCATCTGGAGTAGTTACTGATGCTACCTGACTTAAAGGAGTCGATGCACCGTAATAGTCTACATGTAAACCATCCAGCATGCTAGGCATTGCTTTACCAGCTCTAATTTTAGTAAGTTCCGAGAATGTATGTTGGACAGCTTTGTCCATCAACTCCTGCGCCTGATCTAAATAAAAATCTATATCGTCCATTATTCAATAAGGTTGTCTTATTAACTAATTAAAGTACCAACGTTCTTTCCTTCTACGATGTTAAGGAGATTACCTGGCTTATTCATATCAAATACGATGATCGGAAGATTGTTTTCCATGCATAATGTAAAGGCAGTCATAT
>CAXEKM010000449.1:0-5237 GCA_963996645.1 uncultured Marinoscillum sp. | reverse complement strand
GTGTTTGACTCGTAAATTAGTGCATCACAAGAACCTCTTAGATTTAACAAAACATCCTACTTCCTCTTCATGTTAAATTATTGTTGATTATGGCAAATGCTTATAAAGCATTTCCGAACACCATGTAAATGCTGTAACTTATAATCTTATTTCCGGCGCCCCTGCCTATAACTAAATATTATACTCTTATAAATACAATAAATTAACATTATACTAATATTGTAATAAACAACTAAAAATTTGATCACAAAATGGGAGATAATTCACATCATAACGGATCAGGCGACATCACCAAATGCCCTGTAATGCATGGTGCCAATACCGAAACACAAAAAAGTGTAATGGATTGGTGGCCAAATGCTTTGAATCTTGATATTCTTCATCAACATGACACCAAGACAGACCCTCTTGGCAACGAATTCGATTACCAGGAAGAGCTTAAAAAACTAGACGTAGATGCCTTAAAGCAAGATCTACACAATTTGATGACGGACAGCCAGGAATGGTGGCCAGCCGATTGGGGACACTATGGTGGGCTAATGATTCGAATGGCATGGCACGCTGCTGGATCTTATAGAATTTCAGACGGCCGTGGTGGCGGTGGAACCGGTAATCTGCGCTTCGCTCCACTTAACTCCTGGCCAGATAACGTGAGTCTGGACAAAGCTAGAAGATTACTGTGGCCAATAAAGAAGAAATATGGCAATAAGGTCAGCTGGGCTGATTTAATTATTCTTGCCGGAACTATGGCCTATGAAAGTATGGGTCTTAAAACTTTTGGTTTTGCCTTTGGTAGAGAAGATATCTGGGGGCCAGAAAAAGACACTTACTGGGGAGCTGAAAAAGAGTGGTTGGCTCCGAGTGATGAGCGATATGACAATGTGGACAAGCCAGAAACCATGGAAAATCCATTGGCTGCCGTACAGATGGGACTAATCTATGTGAACCCCGAGGGAGTAAATGGGAAACAAGATCCATTAAAGACTGCCGCTCAGGTAAGAGAGACCTTCAAACGTATGGCTATGAACGATGAAGAAACCGTAGCATTAACAGCTGGAGGACATACCGTGGGAAAAACACATGGCAACGGTGACGCTTCTCTTCTAGGACCTGACCCTGAGGGGGCACCAGTAGAACAACAAGGTTTTGGGTGGGCTAACCCAACCAATACTGGTAAAGGAAAATATGCTGTAACTAGTGGTTTGGAGGGTGCATGGACAACTGAACCTACCAAATGGGATAATGGCTTTTTCGAAATGCTATTCAAACATGAATGGAAGTCCGTAAAGAGCCCGGCAGGCGCCAATCAATGGGAACCAGTGGACATTAAAGAAGAAGACAGACCTGTAGACGTAGAAGATCCTTCTATTCGTCACAATCCGATGATGACAGATGCTGATATGGCCATGAAGATGGACCCGATCTATCGAGAGATCTCATTGAAATACATGAATGACTTTGATGCATTCTCTGATGCTTTTGCCAGAGCCTGGTTTAAGCTAACTCACAGAGATATGGGACCAAAAGCATGTTACTTTGGACCAGACGTTCCAGAAGAAGATTTGCTATGGCAAGATCCGGTACCATCTGGAAATACCGACTATGATGTTTCGGCTGTGAAAAAGAAAATTGCTGATTCTGGATTATCCATTGGTGAAATGGTTTCTACAGCCTGGGATAGCGCTCGAACTTTTAGAGGATCTGACAAGCGAGGTGGTGCAAATGGTGCGCGCATTCGATTGGCTCCGCAAAAAGACTGGGAAGGCAATGAACCTGAAAAACTTCAAAAAGTACTTTCAAAACTGGAGCCTATCGCAACAGAATTTGGCATTAGTATCGCAGACACCATTGTACTGGCAGGTAGTGTAGGTATCGAAAAAGCAGCGAAAGCTGCCGGAATGAATGTAGAAGTACCCTTTGCACCAGGACGAGGTGATGCTACCGATGAAATGACGGATGTAGAATCTTTCGAGCCTCTAGAGCCACTTGCAGATGGATATAGAAACTGGTTGAAGAAAGACTATGTGGTAAGCCCTGAAGAGCTGATGCTGGATAAAACCCAATTGTTAGGTCTTACAGCACCTGAAATGACTGTTTTGGTTGGTGGTATGAGAGTACTCGACACCAACTATGGCGGAACGAAACATGGTGTGTTTACAGATAAGCCAGGAGTTTTAAGCAATGACTTCTTTGTCAACCTTACAGACATGAACTACAAATGGGAGCCTGCAGACAAAGGCACTTACAACATTGTAGATCGTGCTTCAGGAAATGTAAAATGGACGGCTACAAGAATGGACTTAGTATTTGGATCCAATTCCATTTTACGTGCATATGCTGAGCTCTATGCACAAGATGACAACAAAGAGAAAATGGTTCAGGACTTTATCAAAGCCTGGACAAAAGTCATGAATGCAGACCGATTCGATCTCTAATCCATAATTAAATTCATCAAACCACCAGAGTTTAAAGATTCTTCTCTATTTACTTTGGTGGTTTTTTATATCTCTTCATACCACCTATTTTCGCCATCTATGAATTCGGAATCACCCTATTCAGAATATGGCAGTGGCACTCAACTGCTCTTCGCATTTCATGGTTATGGAATGAATGGAGATCAGTTTCTCACTTTTACCAAAAGCCTGATTCCAAACTACAAAATCATCGGGTTTCACCTCCCTTATCATAGAAGTGGCCCAGAAAATCATCAAGATTGGATAGCAAATACCCTAACAACCATCCAACGAATTGTCTCTACCAGAAAAGTCGAAAAATATGCCCTGGCCGGTTACTCCATCGGAGCTCGAATATGCCTACACCTTCTACCACATTTACCACCGAAAATCGAAACTCTATTTCTATTTGCTCCATATGGATTGGAAAAGCATATCGGATTAAAATTCGTTTCAACAGGTTTTGGACATCATTTCTTCAAAGCAGTACTTAACTCTCGAATACCAGAACTTTTAATGAATTTCACGCGCTTTTTGGGATTTATAGATTCCGAACATGAAGCTATTATCCTCCGTGAATTAGACACTGCTGAAAAAAGGAAAAACCTTTGTTACTCACTATTGATGAGTGGAGAGCTTCCTGTGAATTCCTTTGAAAGTATAAAACGCCTGAATGAATTGAATACTAAAACAATCATCGTTTATGGAAGAAATGATGTACTTTTTCCATTCAAAAACAGAAATCAAAAATTGCTTAACCTGATAAAACACCATCAGGTCATTGAGGTGAAAGAAAGTCATTGGTTAATGACTGAGCGATTGGATCTTCTGCTAGCCACAAACCAAAATGATTAAGGAAGCGAAATCAGAATGGATAAGAAAGGTTGTTTACCAATTGGAATCTAAAGTGATATTTCCTTTTCGATTCAAGAAGGTATCCTATAATCACATCTCCATCCCAAAAGATCATGCTATTTTGCTGTTACAAAACCACATTTCCTGGTGGGATGGTTTCTGGGGAAACTACCTGAATTATGATCTATTCAAACGCAGATACCATGTAATGACGCTAGGGGGTCGGATTGGTAAAGGCCCTTGATGACGACACTTAGGTGGGTTTTCGGTTCGTAAAAACTCAAGACAAGCATTGGAATCAATCCAATATGCGAAAGAACTCCTAGATGATCCAAAAAACACTGTTTTAATCTTCCCGCAAGGAAGGCTACAATCCATGCATGTGAACGAAATACATATCGAGCAAGGAGTGATGAAACTCATAGAAAAAATAGATGCTCCCTGTCAAGTGATCTACAATGCGGTGACAATAGACTACTTAGAAAGCTTCAAGCCTACTGTTACTTTCCACCTTTTAGACCTTGGTACCCCTGGGGCTATTGACACGAAATCTCTTCAACAAACCATCACTTCGCATCATATTTTAGCAATGAAAAGTGCTATCCGTAAATAGCTCCAATTACTTTACCACGCTGAAGACTCTATTAGTTTGGTTGCCCGTAAGCATTACAAAGTACCTTCCTTTCTGAAGCAATGTCGTATTCCACTGTATCTCATGAGGTTTGGTTATTTCTCCCTGATAGAGTGTTTCAATTCTTCTGCCCTGCATATCCATTATATCCAATCGCACTTCCTCTTTTGTTGGAGCCATCTTTATTGACGAATAATCAGCAACAGGGTTAGGGTAAACGAATAGCTCATTACTAGTTAGTTGAGGGGAAGATAGCACTTCAGTACTGTCCCCTATCAAAGCTATCTGCTCAAAATCTTTAAAAAGCGCTGACTGTGACTCACTTTCATTTGCTCCGAGCCATTGCTGCAAGATGGAAGCATAAGCCTGACGGAAATCAAATTCCATCTCCAAATTATCGTCATAACTAGCCGAACTGGAAATGATAGGATTAGTACCTGTCACCCCTCCCTTCACTGAGTTACCAAAGAAGAACATTGGTGCTGCTGCACCGTGATCGGTACCCAAGCTAGCATTGGAAACTATTCTTCTTCCAAATTCAGAAAAGGTCATTCCAACCACCCGATCTTCAGTACCTTGCTGCTCCAAATCCTTCATGAACGCCATGATGCCGTCATTTAACTCAGTCAGAAGCTCAGCGTGCTCCCCTGTCGTATGATCGGAATTTTCTACTTGAGCATCATGTGTATCAAACCCTCCCAGCCTAACGAGATACATTGGAGTTCTCAATCCACCTGCTATCAACCGACTGACAATTTTCAATTGTTGAGCTAAAAACGTCTGCGGATAATCCGCTTGAGACTTCACTTTTTCAGCAGCAGCTTTCACTACCTGACCATATTGCTGAGACTGTTTTTCAATAATCCGAATATACTTCAGCTTATCCCCTGCTAGAGTATCAGGAACTTCGCGTTCTTCATTATCTACCAATTCATAGAAGAAGTTCGGGTCACTGATCACCATACTCATGGAAGACTGTGGCCCCTGGAATAACAAGGAGCTACCATATCCCAACTCAACAGACAAGGGATCTGTAAAAGAGTCATTTGGGAAATCGTCAGGGTATCCTGGAAACTGATCAGTTAAATACCTTCCCGACCAACCTGAATTTATCAACTCATTAGAGTCTGATCCACTCATCCAAATATCCGTGGACCTGAAATGGGAATAGTTTTGCTCTGGATAACCCACATTCTGTACTACTTGCAGTCTATTTTCATTATACAATGATTGCAATCCATCTAGTGACGGGTGTAGTGCTGACTGAGAGTTGGCAAGAAAGTGAAGTCGCTCATCTG
>CAXEKM010000448.1:0-2219 GCA_963996645.1 uncultured Marinoscillum sp. | reverse complement strand
TGATTCTTTCAGATGATCAAACTGCGGATACCATGAAGGCAAATAAGTTGCCAGACCATGTATCATGATCAAAGTTCTATCACCAACACCCTCATCGATATAAGCAACAGTGGTGGAGTCATCAATTTGTAGGCTCTTAGTCCCATATTTATACGGAGCAATCACCTCACTTACAGTGGTTTGACTTTTCGCAACTACTCCTAAAAAGAGTAATGATATACCAAGAAGCAGACTTAATGTATTCATGTTTATTCACTTAAATTTAATACGCCTTCTCACCCTTAATCCCTAAAGGGGAAGGCTCGGCACCTACCTTAAATTGGAAGCTCCCTTTAGGGTCGGGGTAAATCTTCCAATTATTTACAGACTCGATAATTTTTTACGATCAATTTTACCACTTCCATTCTTTGGAATTTCTTCCATAAACTCAAAGTACTTAGGTACTTTAAACTTCGCCAGCTTACTCACACAATGTGCCAACACATCGGCTTCTGTACAACTCACCCCTGACTTGACAGACAAATAAGCCTTCCCTACTTCGCCCCATTTCTCATCAGACACACCCACCACAGCTGCCTCGTCTACTTGCGGATGCTCACGAAGCACTCGCTCTACTTCAGCCGGATAAACATTCTCTCCTCCGGAGATGAACATACTCTTTTTTCGATCCACCACGTAGATGAATCCTTCTTCGTCCTGACGCACTAAATCTCCCGTATGAAAATACCCGTTGACTATTGTCTTTTTGGTCGCCTCCTCATTTTTCCAGTATCCGGGAGTCACCATAGGTCCTCGAAGACAAAATTCACCGATTTCACCCACTGAAACGGGTTTTCCATCGTCATCGAGGATTGCATGATCCACATAAAAGTTGGTTACTCCGATCGAGCCAATTTTTCGTTCAGCATGTTTTTGATGCAATGAAGTGAGATTTGGTCCAACTTCAGTTAGTCCATACCCCTGACGCATCATGACTCCTTTGCCGTGCCAGGTATTGATCACGCTTAGTGGCAGTGCCTCTCCACCAATGATGAAATATCTTATCGTTTCTAGAGATGCAGTTTTGAAATATGGACTATCAGCCATCATCTTCAGCATGGTCGGCACTCCCATAAACAAGTTACACTGCTCCTTGTCAAGTAATTGAAGAATAAGATCTGCATCAAATTTCTTTAACAAACCCACTGATGCTCCTCGATGCAACATCGGCGTAACCAATACATTCCAACCACCAGTATGGAAAGGCGGCATGCAGTTAATCGTATGGTCCGAAGGAGTTAACTCGAGACTCTGGGAAGTATTGAGGCTGTTCCAAAGCAGCATTTTATGCGTATAAATCGCTCCTTTTGGGAATCCTGTGGATCCAGATGTGTAGAGAATAAATACAGCATCCTCTTCAGCCAACTCCGCAGACTCAAAGGCATCTAAACTTCCTATTGGCAATTCTTCCATCCATTGCTGTTCCACCTCTTGAGAGGTACCAGCTACAAGCTTTTCAAACTTCTTTTCTACCAATAAAAACTTAGGCTCTGAGTCTTTGATCAAATAATCAACTTCTGCTGAAGCCAATCGATAGTTCACAGGAACGAGAATAATACCAGTCTTTTGCGAACAAACAAACAATGCAACATACTCTATGCTGTGCTCAGCCAAGACCATCAATCGATCTCCTTTTTGGAAACCGTTCTTGTTGATTAGCCAGTCTGCTAAGAAATTGGCTCGCTCGTTCAGATCCTTATAGGTTATTTCAAGACCTGACTCATATTCTTTCAGCGCAATTTTGTCAGGACTGTACTGTGCCCATTTATCAATCCAATCCTTTCTATACATGTGCCTTCCTCCTTCCAAAATGCAGAATCAAGCCCACAGCAACTGAAACTAAAAGTGCTATAGTGCTGGCAATTCCTGGATTGTTAACAGTCTCTTTCATGTAAGGCATGAATTTTCCGTAATAAACAGAGAAATGAACGACTACCGCCACGACTGATGCCGTGAACACGGTAGACAACTTCGCTTCATTGATAAACATACCAAAAAATACTGGAACGAAAGCCGCTGAGAAATAAGCATATACACCATTCTGAGCAAAAATCCCTACACTCAGATTCGGAGAAACCATCTGCTGGTATGAAAGTAAAAACCCTACCACCGCTAGAAATACAATGACCAGTTTATTGACAAGAATTTCTTGTTTAGACCTTTTGATTTCATCAGCACTA
>CAXEKM010000447.1:0-3370 GCA_963996645.1 uncultured Marinoscillum sp. | reverse complement strand
TTGATGACACACCGGTAGAATCTGAAATGTATGATGAAAGATCCAAGCAAATAGCCTCTGAAATGTTTTATGTATTCTCTAAAATCAATACGAAAAAGTCATGAAAACCAATAAATCAATTTTAGGACTTGCTCTGGTGCTTATTGCTCTACAGTCCTATGCCCAACTCCAGCTCGAGATCAATAAAGATCTGAAAGTTTACACAAATGAGCTGGTGACCAGCTTTGATGAAATTACTCAGGAGAGAAAAGATCAACTGACTGAAATCGGTGACTTTCTGGTTAGCAACTTACAAGAAGAAGGCACCTTTTCCGTATTGTTCGTTTGCACACACAATTCACGAAGGAGTCATTTGGCTGATACCTGGTTTAAATATGCATCATTATTTTACGGTGTGGATAGTCTTCAGTCCTTCTCAGGTGGGTTAGAAGAAACAGCATTCAATATAAACGCTATTAATGCTTTGGAAAGAGCAGGATTTACCATTCATTACAACAAAGAGATTGAAAACCGTGTAGTTTCCATTACTCCAGGTAAATTTCCTGTTTGGAGAATGAAGTCCAAGCATTTCAGCCATCCTATCAATCCAACCTCAGATTTTGCAGCAGTAATGGTTTGTTCTGATGCTGACAAATCTTGCCCTCTGGTTCCAGGAGCATCAGGTAGGTTTGCTTTGCCATATGCTGATCCTAGGTACTATGACGGTACACCTGCACAAGATACAAAGTACGATCAGGCATCAAGAACAATCGCACTAGAGATGTTTTATCTGGCAGATTACATGAAGAGTCAGCAGATTATTAAATATGAAGTAACTAAACGATAAGTATAGTGTCCAAAAAGAAATTAAGCTTCCTTGACCAATACCTAACTCTCTGGATATTTCTTGCGATGGCTTTAGGAGTAGGTATTGGTTATTTTTTCCCTTCTTCGTCCTCTTTAATTGATTCTTTTAGTAGCGGGAGTACTAACATTCCAATTGCCATTGGTTTAATTCTGATGATGTACCCACCATTAGCCAAGGTGAATTACAGATTATTGCCACAGGTTTTTCGAAATGTAAAAGTGCTGTCTATTTCGCTCTTGCTCAATTGGTTCATTGGCCCTGTATTAATGTTCGCTTTAGCATTGGTCTTTTTGCAAGACTATCCCGAATACATGGTTGGACTAATACTCATTGGTTTGGCTAGATGTATAGCTATGGTACTGGTTTGGAATGATCTGGCAGAAGGAAGTAGCGAGTATGGTGCAGGATTAGTAGCCCTCAATAGCATCTTCCAGGTATTCGCCTACAGTTTCTACGCATGGATATTTATTACCGTATTACCTCCTTACTTCGGCTTTAAAGGAGCGATTGTTGAAATATCCATTGCCACCATTGCAAAAAGTGTTGCTATCTATTTAGGTATTCCATTTTTAGCGGGACTGCTGAGTAGAATCATTTTAGTAAAGGCAAAAGGAGAAGTATGGTATAAAACTAAATTTATCCCAGCCATTTCACCTATGACCTTGATAGCATTACTATTCACTATAATAGTAATGTTCTCACTTAAGGGCGAATTGATTGTTCAGATTCCAATGGATGTGGTGAGAATTGCTATTCCATTATTGATCTATTTTGCGGTAATGTTCCTGATTGGATTTTTTGTCAGCAAGGCAATGGGAGCAGAATACGATAAAAATGCGGCAGTAGCATTCACAGCTGCCGGGAATAATTTTGAATTAGCCATTGCTGTTGCCATTGCAGTATTCGGACTTAATTCAGGTCAAGCATTTACAGGGGTAATAGGTCCATTGGTAGAAGTTCCTGCATTGATCCTTTTGGTTAAAGTAGCATTTTGGTTGAAGAACTGCTATTATTCATAACCTTAAAGTGTATTGAAGATGATTTTACCTAATAGTTCAGATTCATTCATTTCGCATCTTGATCAGATAAGTACCCTTTCTGTTCACGTCAAAGAAGCAATTGAGAACCTATATTCTATAGTTGAGATTAAAAAGAACCATGACATCCAATCCATCGGCCAAACTTGCAATACCATTTACTTTGTGCAGAGAGGTGCTGCCAGGATCTACTACTATAAGGACGGCAAGGAGGTGACAGAATATTTTGCGTTTGAAAATGACCTGATTATCCGGGCTGAGAGCCTTTTTACCGGAAAACCTAGCCCCAAAGCAATACAGGCTATCAGTGATACCGATTTTGTAGCTATACCAGCCCATCAACTTTTTGCACTTTTTGATCAGTACAGGGATATTGAGCGGCTATTCCGTATAATCGTGGAGCGTTCCTATGTTGATACTATCAATCGTCTGGAAAGCTTACAATTCCACACAGCAGAAGAACGCTACCAATCCCTGATCAAAAAGTCCCCCGAAGTGGTCAAACAAATCCCACTCAAACACATCGCCTCTTATTTAGGCATTACACAGGTAAGCCTAAGCAGGATCAGAGCCAATAAGTCCTGATTATTTAACATTTGTAAAAGGATTTCATAGAAGCAATCTGGTTTTTTGCATCATCACAAAGTATTAGATGATGGAGCAAAAAGAAATCAATATCGATACACTAAGGCAGTGGATGGATTCTGGTAAAAAAGTAAATGTATTGGACATCAGGCCAACCCAGGAAAGAGAAGAATGGTATATCCCCGGCAGCATCCATGTAGATGCCTATGACGAGCTAAAAAAGAACAATCCAAATGCTTTGGAGGCTATCAATTTGGACAAATCCATTCCTGTGGTAACCGTATGTGCCGGAGGTAAAACCAGCATGATAGCCGCTCAGCTTTTGCAAGATTCAGGGTATGATTCCTACAACCTTCAGGGAGGTATGAAAGCATGGAGCCTATCATGGAATACAGCATACTTGTCGTTTGACCACTTTGAGCTTGTCCAGTTCAGACGCACAGGAAAAGGATGCCTTTCCTACATGATCATTTCCAGTCAGGAAGCGATGGTGGTAGATGCTTCATTACCTGTCGAGGTTTATCGGGATTTCATTGAAAGCCGAAATCTTACTTTAAAATATGTGGTGGATACGCACGTCCATGCAGACCATTTGAGCCGTGCCAAGGAACTCGCTGAATCCTTTGGCCTCAAACCTTCCATTCCAAAAAATGACAAGGTCGTTTATCAGTTTCATTCAATCTCGGACAATACCATTTTTGAGATAGGTGCGGTTCAGGTAAAAGCCGTTTACACACCAGGACATACTTTGGAAAGTACTTCTTATCTGGTGGATGATAAGGCGTTGCTTACTGGTGATACCCTATTTACGAACGGAGTGGGCAGACCTGATCTAAAGGCAAATGAAGAGGAGGCCGGACAGAAAGCAAGCCTGCTTTTTCACTCATTAAAGAAGCTCATA
>CAXEKM010000446.1:0-5096 GCA_963996645.1 uncultured Marinoscillum sp. | reverse complement strand
TCTTCCCAACGATACAGTTAATTCCAGCCGAAAACTCGACGCTCAGCGCCTGATAATTTTTAAAATGTGTGAGTTTAAGACTTAAGAGCTTCATAGATTTTGCAGCAAGGCCTTTTTCGGTTAATTTCGCAAGGCTTGAAGGACACTGAAAGCGCAAAACTAACATTAGACAGTAAGCTTATTTGCACATGGCAGCCAAATCAAAGACAAAAAAAGAAGAATTCAGCAAAGAGCAGTACATGGAATGGTACGAGTCCATGTTGTTCATGAGGAGATTTGAGGAAAAAGCTGGTCAACTTTATGGACAGCAAAAGATCCGTGGATTCTGCCATTTATATATTGGACAAGAGGCCTGTGTCTCTGGTGCAGTATCGGCATTGAAAAAAGGAGATAAATACATTACGGCATATAGAGACCATGCTCACCCAATTGCACTAGGATCTGATCCAAAAGCAATCATGGCAGAGCTTTATGGTAAAGTAACTGGTATCTCTAAAGGTAAAGGTGGTTCTATGCACATGTTTGACAAAGAGAATGGTTTCTTTGGTGGACATGGTATCGTAGGAGGACAGATTCCTTTGGGTACAGGTATTGGTTTTGCTGAAAAATATAGTGGTACAGATAACCTATGCATGTGTTACATGGGTGATGGTGCAGTTCGTCAGGGTGCTTTCCACGAAGCATTGAACCTTGCGATGACTATGAAGCTTCCAGTGATTTTCTGTATAGAAAACAATGGTTATGCGATGGGTACTTCAGTAAAAAGAACTTCTAACGTAACAGATCTGTATGTACTAGGTGAGGCGTATGACATGCCATCATCAGCAGTAGATGCAATGTCTGTAGAAGCGGTTCACCATGCGGTAGCTGAGGCTGCAGAAAGAGCAAGAAAAGGTGACGGCCCTACTTTGTTGGAGTTCAGAACATACCGATACAAAGGACACTCAATGTCTGACCCTGCTAAATACAGAACCAAAGAGGAGCTTGAAGAATACAAGAAAAAAGATCCTATCGAGCAGGTAAAAGATGTGATTCTTAAAAAGAAGTGGTCTACAGAAGAAGACTTGAAAGCTTTGGATAAGAAATTGAAGGATGATGTGATGGAATGTGTTGATTTTGCTGAAAAATCTGACTGGCCACCTGCATCTGACGCGTACACAGACGTTTACGCAGAAGAAAATTATCCTTACGTGACGGATTAATGCAAAAAGTATATCTTTGCGTCCTTAAAATTTTTATTTGACAAATGGCTAATACAAAAACCAAGAAGGAAGAGGGGATCGAGATACTCGAAGATCCGGAAGTGCTTGCTGGTAAAGCTGAAGAGTTTTTCAATAATTCGAAGAACAAGAATTTGGTTTTCGGAATAGGAGGCGTAATTGCGATCGCGATTTTGGCCTTCCTTGGTTACAAGTACTATATCACTGGTCAAGATGCTGAGGCTCAGAAGGAAATGTTCCAGGCTGTGCATTATTTCGAGGCTGATAGCCTTGGAAAAGCATTGAACGGTGACGGTATCAACTATGGTTTCCTTGACATCATCGATAACTACGGTGGTACTGAAGCTGGCAACATTGCTAATTTTTATGCGGGTACTGCTTTCCTGAAAATGGGAAATGCTGAAAGCGCAATTAGTTACCTGGAGTCATTCAGCAGTTCTGACTATGTAGTGCAAGCTAGAGCGTATGCTTTAGTAGGTGATGCAAACATGGAACTAGGTGATTACTCGGCTGCTGCGTCAGCTTATGACAAAGCTGCAAGCCACAAGCCAAATAAAGAATATACTCCGATCTATCTTCAGAAGTTAGCGGTTGCTCAAGAGGCAAACGGTAAGTTCTCAGCTGCTGCTGATGCCTATGCACAGATTGTAGACGAGTATCCAAATTCATCTTTGGTACAAGAAGCGAAGAAACACAAGGCCAGACTGCAAGGACTGGCTGCCGAATAATATTTAGAATTTTCTGAAAAAAATCTAAAGGGGTGGGCCAGCAAGGATCACCCCTTTTTTTGTTTTTATGGCAACATCATTAAAAAGCTTAAGTGACAACAAGACATCCGGCATCAAGGACATGTCGGGATTCAAATTTGGTATCGTCGTTTCCGAGTGGAATGAAGAAGTAACCGAGGCACTCTACTCAGGAGCAGTTACAACGTTGTTGGAACTTGGCGCAACTAGAGAAAACATCGAGAGAATGAATGTACCTGGTAGCTTCGAGCTGAGCCTTGGTGCTCAGTGGATGGCTAAGAGAGAGGACATTGATGCGGTAATCACTTTGGGATGTGTGATCCAGGGCGAAACCAGACATTTTGATTTTATCTGTCAGGCATGTGCGGATGGTATTACCAACGTCGGATTGAAATATGACAAACCAGTAATCTTTGGTGTGTTGACTACCAACAACCAAAAACAGGCCATGGATAGAGCTGGTGGAAAACACGGCAATAAGGGTGACGAAGCTGCAGCAACGGCAGTGAAGATGCTCAACGTAAAATAACAACCAACAACATAACCCTCAATTGTTAATAATTAATCACAAATCTAGAAAATGAAGGTTTTAAAGTTTGGTGGAACGTCAGTGGGTTCACCGGAGCGAATGATGCAGGTAGCAGACATTATCGCTGGAGTGCAGGGTAAGAAAATAGTGGTGTTGAGTGCGGTGTCTGGTACAACCAATACATTGGTGAGCATGTCAGACTACTGTGAGAATGAGCAGAAGGATGAGGCAAAGAAAGTGGCTCAAGAGCTGCATGGTAAGTACCACGAGTTTGTAAAGAACCTTTATAAAGATGAGGCTTACATCAAAAGCAACACTGAATTCATAGATCAGAAATTTTATGACATCAACAACCTGATTGAGGAACGTTTCACTGAGCAAGTGGCTAAAATGTTTGTGGCCCAGGGAGAGTTGATTTCCACACATTTATTTACGGAGTATCTAAGCTCTATAGGTAAATCGGCGGTTTTACTTCCTGCTTTGGATTTCATGGCATTGGATGAATATGCTGAGCCTGATCTTAAAACCACCAAAGTAAAACTTGAGAACCTTTTGTCTTCGCTAGATGAAAATGTGATTGTGACTCAAGGTTACATCGCTAGAAATGCTGCTGGGGGAACGGACAACCTGAGAAGAGGAGGAAGTGATTATACAGCAACAATTGTAGGTGCGGTGTTGAAGGTAGAAGAAGTCCAAATCTGGACGGATATTGATGGAATGCACAACAACGACCCTCGTTTGGTTGACAATACACGCCCATTGGCGCACTTGAGTTTTGAAGAAGCGAGTGAGTTAGCCTATTTTGGAGCGAAAGTATTGCACCCGAGTTGTATCGTACCAGCCCAGATGCATGAAGTGCCTGTAAGAATCAAGAACACCATGGAGCCAGAGGCGCATGGCACATTGATTTCCAACGAAACGGAACCTGAGAATGTAAAAGCTTTGGCTGCTAAAGACCACATTACGGCCATCAAGATCAAGTCCAACCGAATGGTAATGGCTTACGGTTTCCTGAAAAGAGTCTTTGAAGTATTTGAGAAGTATCGTACGCCTATCGATATGATTACTACCTCTGAGATTGCTGTTTCTTTAACCATTGACAATTCTGATCACTTAAAAGAGATCATTGAAGAGATTGGTAAATACGCGACTGTCGAAGTAGATAGAGAACAAGCGATTATCTGTATTGTAGGTGATCACATTGCTTCACGAAAGGGAGTTGGAACTGCAATTTTCGAAGCGATGGAAGAGATTCCTATAAGAATGATTTCTTATGGTGGAAGTAGAAACAACATTTCCTTGCTGGTACCGCATGAATACATGAAGGATTCGCTCATCAAACTTCATAAAGCATTGTTTTAAAAATAAAAAGGCTGGTCTACTGACCAGCCTTTTTGATATATGAAGTATGAGAAGTTTATCTTTAGTTGCTGGCAGATTCCTCGTATTTCCATCCTCCACCAAGTGCTCGGTAGAGCTCTACCATGGAACTCAACTTCTGCAATTGATCATCGACAATAGAGAGTTGGGCAGATAGCAAGTTTTGCTGAGACGTCAATACGTCTACATAATTTGCGGAGTTGTATTGTAGTAACTCCTGATTATAGTCCACCGCATTTTTTAAGGCATCAATTTGATTTCCTCTTATTTCTAGTTTGTCATCGGCCATTTGAAAGCTGAACAGTGCATTAGAAACCTCCTGTCCGGCGGTCAATAGTGTTTGTTCATAAGATGCTAATGCTTCTGTTTGACTTGCTTCTGCGGCTTTCAATCGTGCCTTGTTAAGGTTTTGGTTGAAAATGGGTTGCGTCAAACCAGCCGCTAAGCGTGCGAAAAAAGAAGTAGGATCTAGAAACTGCTCTATGTCTGTTGAGTTAAAACCAGCCGTTCCTGTGATATTGATAGATGGATAAAAATAGGCATGTGCATTTTTTACCATTTCAAAAGAGCTTCTTACACCGAATTCAGCCTGCTGTACATCAGGACGATTGCTCAGCAACAAGAAGGGAATACCTGTTGCCACATTATTAGTTACTTCTTGAGTTTCTAGAGCCTCACGCTCAATAGGACCAGGGTTCCTGTTTAACAAAATACTTAGAGCATTCTCAGCTTCTCGGATACTTGTCCTCAAATCTGGAATAGTCACTTGAGCAGCGAATAAATTCGCTCGGCTTTGTTCTAGATCTGCACCTGTCACGATAGATGCATCTTTTAGCGACTCAACAGTTGCCTCATACTCTACCCTGGATTGTACGGTTAGTTCGGTGATCTCTAGTTTCTTGTCTAGAGCTAGTAGTGTATAATAACCCGTAGAAATGTCTGCTATCAATCGAGTCTGTACAGCTCTTCTATAAGACTCAGAGGCAAGTAATTGTGCTAAAGCTGACCGTTTGGCGCTTCTTAACTTTCCCCAAATATCTGCTTCCCAACTTGCGGAGGCATATAATTGGAACTGCTGTGTGGCAAAACCAGTGGCAGCAGAAGGAGCAGAGGCTAACTTTGACTTAGCTGCTGATCCGTTTGCAGATAGGTTTGGGAACAATGCACCTTTGGCAGAAGATAAGCTGGCTTCAGCACTCTCTATTCTGGCTACAGCTATTT
>CAXEKM010000445.1:0-2405 GCA_963996645.1 uncultured Marinoscillum sp. | reverse complement strand
TTACGCCCTCGCCTACATCTTGAGGTGATTCCAATTCCGTAGCACCATTAGAGATCATGATGTCATAAGCATCCGTGATGTCATCCACTCCCCAGTAGGATAATACATTGGTGGTTTTGGGAACTTCCGTTTTCTCTGGAAGTAAGCCCAATTCATATCCTCCAATATTGAATCCGACATAAAAAGGTTCATTAAAATAGGGTTGGATACCGAATGCCTTGCTGTACCACTCCGTGGCTGCCGCTAAATCTTCTACTTTATAAATAGTTGTTCTGAGTCCTTTTGCTTCTATGTTCATGGTTTGACTATTTGCCTGGTTAATTCCAATGCAGAAAAGGCATTGGATCATAATGATGATTCTAAGATTCACTTGGGTGAAATTTGATATCTGATAATAGTTTTTAGTTTTTCCGGAGCTACTCTTCTGGGATCTGATAAATAGATTTCCTTATGATATCCTGAAATCTGACAGTTTTGTTCTTCAATGAATTCGTGCAGCAGGTCTATGGTTGGAGCTTCGTCTTCATAAGATCCAATGTGTAGATTTTGAGCACAAAGCCCTTCTCTGACTAATTCAAACTTGACATCATCAAAGTTGGTCTGATCAGGTTTTTTCTGTCTTGCGTTATGAACCGCTCTGAAGAAATGATCATGTTCTACAAAATCAGGCATGCGGATTTTGATTTGCCACATCCACTCATCTCTGGGGGTTTGTCTAAACAGTTTCTGCACTTCTTGTCCTCCATTGACATACCAGTAGCATTCCATTTTAGGGACAGTGAAATCATTGTCTTCTGCCTTGCATAGAAATTTTATACCATAGGCTACTGGATATATGGTTTGAAGCGCATTTAGGAAGAGAGCATCTTCTGGACTTGATTGTCCTTTGATCGTTAAATAGTAGTATTCTCCAAGTTCAACGAGTTGAGGATTTTTGTCTGCTTTGTAATAAGGTTGGTCGGATTTAGTGAGATTGGTTTTGAGTAGTTCCATGTTCCTGAAGTTTGGTTTCAGGATCAAAGAAAAACTTGAAAGTGTCAACCCTATGTCACTGCTTTAACTCTGCAGTGAAATATTTTTGATGATGCTCAAAAAGCTCTTTGGAATAGGTTGCAACCAATCCCTGAAGCTGAGGAGGAGATAACACACTCACTTCACTTCCATACATGAGTAACCACTTAGCCAAATAAGGGTAATGTGGAGTGATGAATTTCATGTCAATAAAATCCTCATGTTTAGTTTCTTCTAAAAATCCATAATAGTAGCGTTGGTCTTGAGTGAAGCGAGCAGCTTTTTTTGAAAATCGAATCTCGGCTTCTTTCGCATCAGTTCCACCTACCATTCCGTGAACAAACTGCATAAAGTCAGGATGTTTTGATCTATCAAATGATTCCGAAGTGATATGAAGTTGCTGGATTCTGTCTGTCCTAAAATCTCTAAAGTCTTCTCGGAGTAAGCAATAGGCAATTAAGTGCCATCTGCCAGAGTAATGAACGAGTCCCAAAGGCTCTACTTCTCGTTGATTGGTTTGCTCCGTATAATTGGAGTAATAGGTAATCTTGATTTTTTTCTGTGAAGCTATGGCAATCTGCAATTCCTCAATATGAGGATCGATGTTGGTCATCTTGGTTGCTGTGGGCGGACCAATCACAGAAATGCTTTCTTCCAGGTTCTCCAGGAACTCACGATCACGATATTTGAGTACAGCTTTGATTTTATACATGGCCTCTTCAAAATTCTTAGTGATTTTCTCGCCACCATTTTTCTGTATAAACTTGGCACCAACCAGAATTGCTGCAGCTTCTTCTTTGTTAAAAACGACAGGTGGCAAATGATAGCCTTCCACAATGAAATACCCTTCACCTGCATCACCCCCAATGGGTACTCCTGCCTCCATCAGAGACTTCACATCACGAAAAATAGTACGTCTGCTGACCTCAAAACGCTCTTCCATTTCTTCCAATGGAACTCGTGATTTGCTCTGCAAGTGTACTAATATGGCTGTAAGTCGGTCGATTCGGTTCATGAGTCTTCAAAAATGAAATTGCGAGAATACCCTGTTATTCTTTCAAGAATCAAATAAAAAGTAAAAAAAAAATGAGAATTCTGCCAAATTTAATTTTAAACAGTTTTCCGGTGGAGAATCCGTGACTTAAATTTGCCACAATTTGTACCTATGTAAACCACCATACGAATATGCCGAAGGATTCCAGTATCAAGTCAGTACTAATTATTGGAAGTGGACCGATCATCATCGGACAAGCTTGTGAGTTTGATTATTCAGGTTCTCAAGCATCAAGATCTTTAAGAGAAGAAGGAATAGAAGTGATTCTGATCAATAGCAATCCTGCTACGATCATGACGGATCCGGTTACTGCGGATCACGTTTACCTGAAGCCTCTTAC
>CAXEKM010000444.1:0-5475 GCA_963996645.1 uncultured Marinoscillum sp. | reverse complement strand
CGAGCCATGCTAATGTTCATGGATAAAGTAACTCTTCCAGCCAAAGCGCTTGTAAGCAACCACTGCTAGCGTTTCATACAAATACAGCACATCTACCGAAATCAAAACAGTGATCAGAATGAGAGTGGCATTGATCAAATAGTGATGCATCTCATAGAAGTAAAACAGGATGTAAATAAGCACCACAGCGGTAAAAAACTGAATTACCTTGGCCCATAAGTGATACCACAAATGCATTTTCACAAACAGAAACATGAACAATACTACATGCACGTAACACACAAGAAAATCTAAAAAGAATGAGCCGGCCGTGTGCATCTTGTCGATATATTGACGGTGCATGTACATCGTGAGAATATTCGCATGAATCGTCAATCCATGCATGTCGGGGATACTCTTTCCTACTACTTCATGATTTAGAGGAGTGTATTTGAAATCTTCTAGATTTGATGCATCCCCTACAAAATTGCCCATGTAGCCCAACAGTACAATTTTATCTTTGATAGTCTCAGGATCAAACTCTCCATAGATGATCTGCTCTCCTTCGTAATCTACAAACTGCTTATAGGTACCATAGTAGTTGATGATTTCTATTTCATTTCCTCTATTCTCCAGGTCCTTAAAAGCTTCCGGATCATACATTTCCAAAATTTTAGATGTGAACGCCTCAGCATAATATTCCTCATCTTCATAGAAAGGCATGATTTCACGAATGGTTGAATTGAGCGAGTCTCCTGCTACCAAATCCGCATAAGCGTAATTCAAATCCCCAAAAGAACTATGAGAGGTTAATATGTAAGGAGTATCTTCTTCATCATGAAGCACACTTGTCACTACCACATTTGGTTTGGACAATTCTTCTTTCAAAAACATGTCAGAATCAGGATCATGCTGGCCGTAAAACATGATGTCCACCCCTATTACCGCAGGTTCTGCTTGTTGCAAGCCATTTAGAATAGCTGCGATACCCATACGATCCATCGTTCCGATATTCACCATGACAATTTCATTATTGACGGGCTTGTCTTTATCAGCTAGTTTGGAATAATAGATGTCCGTGTACTTAAAATCCTTCATGAGGATTTTAATCGGATTTAGGAATTTAATATCGTATGGAAAGATCGAAAAAATCCCTAATACAGCGAATACCAAAATAGTTGCTAAAATGGATTCGAGAAACAGCTTAGCATTAAACATAGGCGATCTAATTATGCCCTCAAGTTAATGCATTGAGTAAAATTGGTTGTCAGTTTATTAGCTGAAAAAGTCCTGTTATTTTGCATAACTCATTGGAAGATCAATCTATTAAATGGATTCACTAACGCAAATTGTATTGGGTGCCGCTGTTGGCGAGGTGGTTTTAGGTAGAAAAACAGGCAACAAAGCCATGCTGTATGGAGCCATAGCGGGAACCATACCGGATTTAGATGTTTTGTCTGCATACTTTCTGGATACGAGCCGATCACTGGAATTTCACCGAGGCTTCACTCACTCTATCGTTTTCTCGGCTTTATTTGCCCCTATTTTTGGATGGCTTGTTTCGCGCTATGAAAAACATAAGAGTCTAAAAGACTGGAGTTGGTTGTTTTTCTGGGGATTTGTAACCCACCCACTTCTAGATGCCTACACCACCTGGGGAACGCAGTTGTTCTGGCCATTTGATGTGCGTTTAGCTTTTAAAACCATCTTTGTTGTGGATCCGCTTTACACCTTGCCATTTTTGATCTGTGTCATCATGGCCATGATTTACAAAAGGAGTAATCCTAAGCGTAGAAAATGGAATCTATGGGGTATCAGTTTAAGCTCTGGCTATCTTATGTTAACGGTTATTTTGAAAGGATACACCTATTTACAGTTTAAAGAAGCATTAGAAAGTCAAACCATCAATTATAGGGATATGAATACTCGTCCGGCTGCCTTCAATGCTATTTTGTGGAATACTAACATTGATACGGGCGATGCTTATCTTTTGGCTGATTATTCACTCCTGGATTCTCAACCAATATCCTTTCAGGCTTATGAGAAAAACCACCACCTATTGGGAGATTTGAAGGACAACGAGCAAATCCAACGAATGATTCACATTTCAAAAGGTTGGTACATCATCACACAAGAAAACGGCTCCTTGTATTTCAATGATTTAAGATTTGGCTTATTGACCACTCAGCCAGGTTCCACAGACTTTGTCTTTAAATATGAAATCAAGCAAGATGCTCAAGGTCTGGTCACACTTCATGAAGTAAAAAAAGACCCTCGCAATGCGCTGAAAATGCTTGGTGAGCTCTGGGAAAGAATTAAGGGGAATTGAAAAATCATAAAGATAAATCAACGTACTTCCCATCTAAAATGAAAATAGCGTTACCTTCGGTTTGCACTTGATCAACTTCAACCAGGTGACATATGCTGTAATTATGACTACACAACTGATTATCATTTTCGCGCTTGCTGCTATTGTACTTTGGCTGTTCTTATATTTAGTGCCAGTGGGATTGTGGGTAACCGCTGTTTTTTCAGGTGTTCAGGTCAACTTATTGGAATTGCTGTTCATGCGTTTCAGAAAAGTACCACCACATTTGATCGTCAATTCGTTGATATTGGCTACTAAAGCCGGCATACCAGGCATTACCACCCAAATGCTAGAAACGCACTATCTGGCCAATGGTAATCTTTCCAATGTGATTAAAGCCATGATCGTTGCAGATAAAGCCAACTTGCAAATGTCATTTCAGCAAGCTACAGCCATTGATTTGGCAGGCAGAAATGTGCTGGATGCCCTTCAAATCTCCGTATCTCCATACATGATTATTGTTCCGTCTATCACCGGAGTTTCTGCAGATGGCATTCAGTTAATCGCAGAAGCTAGAGTAACTGTAAGAACAAATATCCAGCAATTAGTGGGTGGTGCAGGTGAAGAAACAATCAAAGCGCGTGTAGGTCAGGGAATCATTTCCAGTATGGGTGAAGCTCCTAGCTACAAAACTGTATTGGAACAGCCTGAAGTCATTTCCAGACGTGTTTTAAGAGATGGACTGGACTCAGGAACTGCTTTTGAAATTCTGTCCATTGACATTTCTGATATTAATATTGGTCAAAATATCGGTGCTAAACTGCAAATTGATCAGGCAGCGGCTGATTTGGAAATCGCGCATGCAAAAGCCGAAGAACGACGGGCCATGGCCGTAGCTCACGAGCAGGAAATGTTAGCAGAAATACAAAAAGCCAGAGCAGCAGTAATTGAAGCAGAAGCTTCCATCCCGGCTGCACTCTCTGATGCTTATCGCAAAGGACAATTGATTCGAGGTTGATTAAGAACTCAGGTGTCTTGAAATTAAATATCCAGTGACACCACCAAACCCTCATTACCACGCACATTGAACACTGTGTTGTCTTCAAAAATGAAGTATTGGGCCTTCACTCCTTTCAAAACACCCTGATATGCTGGTGTCTTCTCCAGGTTTAAGCTTTTGATCTTTTGTGGGTATTGCAACACAGGATAATCAAGCTCCCAGTATTCTTCATGGTTCTCCAGAAAATACTCTTGCACCTCATCTGGCAGGTGCTCGATGATCTGTTCTCTGATTTCAAACAAATCTTCCTCAGCCACTTCATTTTGAAGCATTTTTCGCCAGTTGGTTTTATCAGTGAACCAATCTTTAAGTGCTACTTCCGCAACACCAGCCAAATAGCGATTGGGTGTTTCCAAAATCTCCAAAGCACTGGATGCACCCTGATCGATCCAACGGGTTGGCACCTGAGTCTTTCTGGTCACTCCTACTTTTACAGAACTGGATAGCGCTAAATAAACAATATGCGGTTGCAACTGCACCTGTCTTTCATAATCCAAATCACGGTCCTCGATATCCAAATGTGCTTGCGACAATTCGGGCCTGATTACCCAATCAGCTGTTTGAGGCATCTTATAAAAACAGTCATAGCAATGACCCATTCGGAAGATCTTCTTCGTACTTCCACAGTTCAAACACTGGTAACCTTCAAACTTTATTTGAATATTTTTATCCAGGAGATCATTGACATGTATTTCATCATTATCCAGCATCAAGAAATAGTTGATCGGTGAACCAAATTCCGTTCTCATTTTCTTTAATACGCCTTTGTACATGTCTGTTGGGTTTACTGTGATTTTTGTGAGTCGCAAAACTATGAAAACGAACCTAAACAGACTGCTTCAACTGATCCAATTCTTCAGGTCTTCGCACGTCAACGCTCACTTTCATCATTTGATGACCAGAACTATAAATAATGCCTTTTAGTGGAGTCACATCCGCAAAATCACGCCCAAAAGCAACTCTTACATGCATGTCACTAACTAGCAAGTCATTGGTCGCATCAAATTCTACCCAATCCAATCCTGGAATATATAATGCAATCCAGGCATGAGAGGCATCAGCACCCACCATTTTGGGCTTACCAGGAGGCGGTAAGGTTTCCAGATAACCACTGACGTATTTGGCTGCCAAGCCAATAGACCTCAAGCAGGCTATCGTAAAATGAGCATAATCCTGACATACACCCTTTTTCGTTTGAAACACTTTGGATACTGGCGTGCTGATATCCGTAAAACCCGGTGTAAATGTGAAATCTGAATGGATTCGATGGTTCAAGTCCATCATTGCCTCCATGATTGGTCGTCCAGGTGAAAAAGATTGTCGTGCATATTCCTGAATGCCCTGTGGAAACTCCACATGCTTGGAAGGCAAATAGAACTGGCGAATGTCGTTCATCGCCTCAGTAGTTTGCAACCACTGCTGTACCTCTTCCCATGGTTGCGTCTCAGCATGTACTACATTCATCCAGTCCGGTTTGGAAAGTGTTACTACGCTTTTGCTGGTCACAGTTAGTTTAGAATGTGTCTTTTCAATCGAGAAATAGACCTTTTCATTATCAAAAAAGTCCCTGGTGGATTGAATGTACTGTGGAGCCGGGTTAATGACCTGATCAAACTGTTCCACTTGTTGGAAAGGCAAATCACGAGGAGTTTGCACCATGGTGTTGTGACACAGCGAAGAAGGTGACTGGTAGACGTAATCGGTGATATGAGTAATGTAGTATTTCATATTTCAGGAAGCTGAGCGGTTTGAATACGCATAAAACGGCTACTCGTATGGTTGAAGAATTCTTCACTAATCAGCATGGAAGCTTCTCTAATTAATCGTTCGGTATCATTCAGAAAATCAATTAAATACGGATAGTTATTCTTCTTTTCATTGAGCGTACATAACTGATCAATATTGACCAATCGAATTTTGGTAATCGCCTCCAAAAGCTTCTTGCGAATATTTGACAACTCAGTGGAGTGACCAAATTCCTTGGACACCATCTCCTGGTAATGATTATCTATTTTCAACACCTGGTAAACCAAAGAACGAGGGTTACTCTCAGTAATCAGTAACAATTCCAGTACACTTCGTAATTCCAAATTTGAGCGGTATTGATAGCGATAGGTCACCAGACTCT
>CAXEKM010000443.1:0-3698 GCA_963996645.1 uncultured Marinoscillum sp. | reverse complement strand
CCCCCCCTTTGCCGCGTAGTGATGGCTTCACAAGTAAGTTTGAAGAGCTGACCAAGGCGGTGATCGATGAGAATATCGCGTGGGACACTGATCAGGTAGATCAGTTAAAAACCTGGTTCAAAGACATCTTCAGAAAAGATGAGGTCATGAATACCTATGAGACCAATGAAAACCCAACCATTGATGAGCACAAGGATGTCATCTTACATATGTTCAAGAAAATCATCTTCAAGAACGAATCTGTAAGTGAATACCTTTCAGAAATGGACTTGAGATGGTCAGAGAATAAGCCCATTCTTAAGAGTCTTGTTGCAAAAACTTTTCAGGATTATGAACAGGAGCTCGATCCTCCATTTGAACTGAAGTCAGTTAGCAAGAATGCTGACGAAGACATGGAGTTTTTCAATGTCATGTTTGATGAAACTTTAGCGAAGAGTTCAGAGTTAGATGCGTTAATTGAGAAAAAGATCAAAAACTGGGATATTTCACGAGTAGCTATGACAGATAGAATTATCTTAAAAATGGCTATCACGGAAATGATGCAGTTTCACAGCATCCCTACCAAGGTCACTATCAATGAGTTCATTGAAATCTCTAAGCAATACAGTACTCCTAAGAGTAAACAATTTGTTAACGGGATTTTGGATGTACTCGCAAACGAACTAACTTCGGATGGTGTTATAAGAAAAAGTGGTCGAGGCCTAATAGATAATAAATAAAGAAAGAGCGTATGAGCAGTCGAGGAAATTCATTTTTCGCCTTCCTTTTTGGAGCCCTTACAGGTGGCGTCCTTGGAGTATTATTTGCTCCAGATAAAGGAACCAATACTCGTGATAAATTGACTTACCAGCTTGATAAGTACAAAAAGAAGCTGGAAGACATCATTGAGGATTTGGTAGAAGGTGCTGAAATGGTAGACAATCAGGCTAAATCTGATGGCGAAAAAATCGTGAAAGACGCGAAAACTAAAGCTGAAAAGCTATTGGATGATGTCAACGGATTGATCGATCAGATCAAAACCAAATAAATCCTAACGGATCATTAACAAATCATTAAGACTTTATAAGTAAGGCAAAACCTTATTGTTGTATAAGTTTGTGGTGTATTTGAAATCTTAAAAGAATTGTAAAATGAAAAGAAATACTCTCAATCTATTCGTACTTGGGTTGGCTGGTGTACTTGCATTTAGCTGCTCAAACAAAGAGTTAGAATCAAGAATTGCAAAGTTAGAAGGTAAAGTTGCTGAGTTAGAAACTAGTGGAAAACCACTTACTCCAGCTGCTAAACCAGTTGCTGAAGCGGAGCCAGACGTAAAGCCAGAAGGTCCACTTCCGTCTTTCGAGTTTGCTGAGTTGGATCACGACTTTGGTTCTATCAAAGAAGGTGATGTAGTAGAGCACACTTTCAAATTTAAAAATACTGGAGACGCTCCTTTGATTATCTCTTCTGCAACAGCATCATGTGGATGTACTGTCCCTGATTGGCCGAAAGAACCAATTCCAGTAGGAGAAGAAGGCGAGATTCAAGTAAGATTTAACAGTGCTAAAAAGCCAGGTGTTCAAAACAAAACGATCACCATCACTGCTAACACTTACCCTAAGATCAACCGTCTTAGAATCAAAGCGAACGTTGCAAAAGCAGACAATCCATCATAATTCCTAATTTCCTGAAATGATCAAAACATTATTATTACAAGCTAGCACTGGCGGAGCCAACTATACACAGTTTATCATGCTAGCTGGTATGGTTGCTATCTTTTACTTCTTCTTTATCAGACCTCAGCAGAAAAAGCAAAAGGATCAAAAGAAGTTTATTGAAGCAATCAAAAAAGGTGATCAAGTAGTAACTCTTGGCGGTATTCACGGTAAAATTGTTTCTGTAGAAGACACCACCATCACATTAGATGTGGACAGAGGAAACAAGTTGGTAGTTGAGAAATCTTCTATCTCGCTTGATTCAAGCAAAAGAGTATCAGGAGAAAAATAAAAATGATTATAAGTGTCTAAAGCATTTAACAACTGGAAGGTAGTCTTACTTTCGCTTCTCGGAGCGACTACCTTCTGGTTTTTCAATGCTTTAAACAAAAGCTACGATGCGCGCATCAGTTATCCTGTAGAATTCATATTTGATCAGGATAGTGTAGTGGTAATGAAGCCACTAGCCTCTACCGTAGCTATCGACGTATCCAGTGGCGGCTGGAACCTCCTTCGCAAGATCACAGTAAATGTGACACCTATCCAGATCGAACTGGAGAACCCTACTGAAATCGGATTCTATACTCGTAGTTCTTTACAGCCTATTGTCACTGAGCAACTTGGTGAGCTCAAAATCAATTACGTTGCTACAGACACGGTATTCATTGACATCCAAAAGAAAAAAACCAAGAGGGTAAAACTTATTGTCGACTCATTAAGTGTGGATTTGGCTGAAAACCATCGCATGGTAAGCCCTGTAACTATTAGCCCAGACACCATCGAATTGATAGGGCCAACAAGCTTTATTGATAGTCTATCTCGTGAGTTTGTGATTGGTGTGCCCACCAGAGGTATCTCTAGCAATTATGATAGAGACGTAGAAGTAAAACTAGAAGGCGGCAAGTTAACAAGCGCTATCCCTGAGGATGTTCATATCAAATTTGATGTTGACAAATTCGAAAGACAAAGCATCGAAATTCCTATCGAAATCCAGAATTTACCTGCCGACTCTTCACTAACATTAGATCATCAATCAGTTCAAGTGTTTTACACGGTACGCTCTTCACAGAAGCAAGACTACTCAGAAGATGATTTCGCAGTGACTACAGATGTTTACTTAATGGATGATGCAGACTCGACAGTGATGGCCATATTGGTATACCATCCAGAAGAGGCTATCGAAATTGATGTGATTCCAGAATACATCAAGGTCATCCCAACAACAAGACCAAATGCCATCCAATAAACCACTTCTTGTAGGAATTACAGGTGGAATTGGAGCAGGAAAAAGCATAGTATCCAAAGTCTTCGAAATACTTGGAATACCTAAGTATGACGCTGACTCACGAGCCAAATGGCTCATGAGTAACGATCCAAAACTGGTTCAGGCCATTACATCATTATTTGGAGCGGAAGCCTATCAAGAGGATCAACTCAATCGGAAACATATCGCAGCAAAAGCATTTGACGAAAAGTCACTGTTAGGCCAACTGAACCAACTGGTTCACCCTGCTGTAGGGCATGATTTTATATCCTGGGCACAAAGTCAAAGTACTCCTTATATTTTGAAGGAAGCCGCACTCCTATTTGAAACTGGATCATATAAAGATCTGGACAAAATAATCACTGTTATAGCTCCTGAATCGACACGCATTCAGCGGGTGATAAAAAGAGATCAAAGAACAGAGGAACAAGTCAAAGCGATCATCAGCAATCAAATGAGTGAGGAAGAGAAAATTGCTCAATCAGATTTTGTGGTAACTAATGACAATGAGCATTTAGTAATTGAGCAGGTATTGAAAATTCATCATACCTTACTTGACCAGATCAGTCGGTAATTTGATCTGATCCGCATAGAAATTCATTCTCTTAGAATTTTTATCCAACAACTCTATTTGATCTACACGGTCTTGCTGATGATTGTAAAACACTTCTACATAGACCTTATCCAACATGTAGAGATTTACTTTATGACGATAATAGCGGATAGAAGTAACCAGACTT
>CAXEKM010000442.1:0-5547 GCA_963996645.1 uncultured Marinoscillum sp. | reverse complement strand
TATGTTTAGTGTGATGGGAATGGTGCCATCTCCATAAAAAGCCATGCATGATGTACTTGTGAGTAAACCAGGCCACTCCTTCCATGAAGAAGAATGTCCCCACTATTAAGGCTGTATTGATAAGGTATTGCATTCTAATAGGAATGTAATTCGTCTCTTACTTCTTCCATTAACCACATAGGGGTGGATGTTGCTCCACATATGCCAATGGTTTCATTTGTTCCGAACCAGTTTTTGTCTATTTCTGATTTATTTGACACAAAGTAAGTATTTGCATTATTTTCCTTGCAAATATTATAGAGAACTTTCCCATTGGATGATTTGGTGCCAGATACAAAAATGATTTTATCAAAGCGTTTGGCAAACTCTCTTAATTCTTTGTCGCGATTACTGACCTGTCTACAGATGGTGTCATTTGCATTGACATCTATGCCCGAGCTTGTCAGTGTGTCTTTGATGTTGTAAAAGCTATCAGTGCTTTTAGTGGTTTGACTGTATAGTGTAATGTTTGAAGGGAGTGCAGTCATGTCCAGTTCGTTGATGTCCTGAAAGACAACTGCTTCATTATTTGTTTGCCCTAGCAGACCAACTACTTCTGCATGGCCATGCTTGCCATAGATATAGATTTTTTCTCCTTTGTCATAGGAGTTTTTAATTCTGTTCTGAAGTTTTAAAACCACAGGGCAGCTGGCATCTACCAAAGTAAGATTGTTTTCAATCGCTAGTTTGTAGGTGCTGGGTGGTTCGCCATGCGCTCTGATAAGTACATGAGCATCCTTAATGTCTTTTAGCTGGTCGTGGCATATGATTTCAAGGCCTTTGGCTTGAAGCCTTTTTACTTCTTCGTCATTGTGCACAATGTCACCCAGGCAATAGAGGTGTCCTTGTTGTTCTAAAATATCCTCTGCCATTTCGATGGCATAAACCACACCGAAGCAAAATCCTGAATTTTCGTCTATGGTTACATTAAGTTTCAACATGAGCTATTGGCCAGTTTGTTAGCGAGTTAGTTTAAAAATTTGTCTAAGGATTTTGTTTGATGGTTTGCCTAAATTTTTCGTAAAACGTTACGTTCATTAACAATAGCAGTAACGCATACATGGTATCTTCTATTGGTATGGTTATCAATCTAATGCTTAAGTTCTCTTCATTGTTGTACCACACAATTGGTTCGTCTAGTCCATACCCTGTTAATACGCCATTAACCAATACGAATGGAATTAAGTGAATGAGGTATGCTGTCCAGAATTTGCCCAACCAGTCAGGATTACTGATTCCTGTGTATATCAAGAAGATTCCAGCAAAGAGGAAATTCCAAAAGGTATACAGCTGGTTGAAGTTAAGGACTGCAATTATTAACAGCGTAAAACCTAAGAGTCCTGTGGTGACATTAATGAATTTGTTTGTTTGAATGTGTGGAAGAAAATAAATCACGCATTCGTATATAAATACACTGGCAAATGGCACAGTGATGAAAAACAAAATTTCTTCAATTGGTAAATTGAAGATGTATACGCCCATTAGGTAGCGGGAATTAAACCCCCAAACACCAATGCGAGTGAAGATAATGTCCCATACTATAAAGAATGCGCCTGTAATGGCGATGCCAATAAATAGCGCGTTCCACTTTTTGGCGTATTGAATCTTTGGTTCGAAAGATCTAACCAATGGAAAGGAAATGGTGAATAGGTGCAGTATGAAATACAGGTATTTCATACAAGTGCGTTCAGTCTATTTAATAATAAGGTTTTACTTAACAGCAGCATTTTCTTCACATCAGGAACTCTCACTCTTTCGGAGAGAATTCTGGAAGACGGGAGATTTTTAATTTTCTTGAAAAGCTGTAAGTAATAAATGTATGCTAAGTAGACTCCCGCTTTTGCACCTTTGGGTAGTTTTTTAATTCCATCCAATGCGGCATCAAAGTCTGCTGCTATATCAGCTTCGATCGTAGTTTTGTCTTCCTCAGTAAAGTTTTCAAAGTTTACTCCAGGGAAGTATACCCGGCCTCTTTCTTTGAAGTCGCTTTTTAGGTCACGTAGGAAGTTTACTTTTTGGAATGCAGCTCCTAGTCTTTTCGCTGATGGCTCTAGTTTGTCGTATTCTTCTTCATCTCCTTCACAGAACACCTTTAGGCACATGAGTCCCACTACTTCAGCGGAGCCATAAATGTATTCTTCATAGCCTGCTTGATTGTAGCTTTCATTGTCCAGATCCATTTTCATGCTATGCAAGAATGCATCGATCATGTGGTGGGGTATTTTAAACTCATTGACCACCAATTGAAAGCTATGCAATACCGGATTGAGGCTTATTTTTTCTTTAATAGCTCTGTAAGTGTCTGCCTCAAATCGTTCGAGTAATTCTTTTTTGTTGTGATCGTGAAATGTATCAACTATTTCATCTGCGTATCTCACATATCCATAAATAGCATATATGGGTAAGTGAAAGCGCTTATCCAGGGTTTTAATGCCAAGTGTAAACGAAGTGCTGTAGTGCTGAGTGATCAGCTTGCTGCACTTAAGGGTGGTTTCACTGAATAGGTCCATATATAAATCTACTTAAAATCTTTTTGTATTTCTCTAGCTACGACTTCTCCAGAGATAATAGATGGAGGCACGCCAGGCCCTGGAACGGTCAATTGTCCAGTGAAATAAAGATTTTTCAGTTTTTTATTTTTTAATGAAGGTTTAAGGATGGCTGTTTGTGTCAATGTATTAGCTAACCCATAGGCATTGCCTTTGAATGAATTGTAATCATTGATAAAGTCTTTGTGAGCAAAACTTCTTTTGCAAACCACATGATCCCTGATGTTTGTGCCGGTGAAAGACTCAAGCCTATCCATTACTATTTGATAATAATGCTCTCTGGTTTCTTCTGTGTCTTGAAGGTCGGGAGCTACAGGAATTAAAACTACAAGGTTTTCGTGTCCTTCAGGTGCTACGGATTTGTCTGTTTTGGATGTTGCTGAAGTGTATAAAAGTGGCTTGGTTGGCCATTTTGGATCTTGGTATATTTCTTTGGCGTGCTGTTTAAAGTCTTCATCAAAGAACAGCACATGATGCAGCATGTTTGGTAGTTCTTTGTTTACCCCTATGTAAAAGAGTAGGGAAGATGGGGCCATTACCCTCTTGTCCCAATAGCTTTCCGAGTAGTTTCGGTATTCAGTTGGGAGTAGTTGTGACTCTATGTGATGGTAATCTGCGCCTCCAACTACAACATCGAAATCATATGCTCCTTTAGTAGTGATTACTTTTTCAATGGATTTATTTTTATAACTGAAACCAGTAACTGCCTCATCCATTAACATCTCTACACCGAGTTCCTGAGCTAATGATACCATGGCTTCAACAACTTTGAACATTCCTCCTTGCGGGTACCAGGTGCCAAGTGAAATGTCGGCATAGTTCATCAGACTATACAGTGCTGGTGTATTTTCAGGTGTGCTGCCCAGGAAAAGGACTGGGAACTCCAGTAATTCGATCAGTTTGTCATTCTTGAAAAATTTTCGAATGTGTTTACTCATGGAAGTGAAAACATCCATTTTCAATAAGCCAGTCAGCAATCTTGGGTCGGCGAACTCTGTAAGTGATCTGCTTGGTTTGTAAACCAAATCATTGATTCCAACCTGGTATTTAAATTCTGCTTGTTTAAGGAATTGGCGTAAGCCTTTTGAAGATCCTGGCTCCAGCCGTTCGAATAATGCTTCCATTTCCAGCATAGATGCTGGTAAGTCAACATGTTCGTCTTTGAACTTTACCCTATAGCTTGGATCAAGTCTATCAAGCTGATAGTAATCTGATGGTTTTTTATTGAATTGGGAAAAGAAATGCTCGAATACGTCTGGCATCCAGTACCAGCTTGGCCCCATATCAAAAGTAAAGCCAGACAATTGGAGTTGTCTGGCTCGTCCTCCCGGAGTTGTGTTCTTTTCAATAACAGTAACGTTGTAGCCCTTTTTGGCTAAATGGCAAGCGGCCGAGAGTCCTGCAAATCCGCTACCAATAACTGCGATCTTTTTTTCCATTAGTTTTTCTTGCCGTAAACTTTAAGCTTCGTTTTTAGCTCTTTTCTGGCAATATGGATTCTATTTTTTACTGTACCTATCGGAATTTCCAATTTATCTGCAATCTCGTGGTACTTAAACCCTCTGAAATGCATCATGAAAGGTACTTTGTAAGCGTCTTGAAGTTTATCGATAGCGAAATTGATGTCTTTCATGGCGAAATTGGTATATGCGCCATTCTGAATTGTGCTATCTGTTGAGTTGATATAATGTAAATTCTCGGTAGTATCAATGAACGTGTTTCTTCTCATCATTCTTTGATAGTTGGTAATGAATGTATTTTTCATGATCGTATACATCCAAGCCTTCAAGTTTGTGCCTTCTGCAAACTTATCTCTATTAGTAAAAGCCTTAAGAATAGTTTCTTGAAGAAGGTCATTAGCATCCTCCATATCCTTAGTCAGCTTTAGAGCGAATGGTTTTAAAGAACTTGTTAGTTGATCTACTTTATAACTGAATTCAATTGCTGTCATGGTTGTGGAATTTAATTTTGTTTAATTCAAAGATATAAAACGTTAAACAGAAATCCAAGGGTTTGTTTAACATTAATTAGATAAACATAAACAAATATACGTGTCTATACATTTAAAAGTTGCGTTAAAATGCTTTAAATGCAGTTTTAATGTGATTTAAGATTTGTTAATGTATTCGTTTGATAATGTTTTGTTTAACAAACCTTCACAAAAGGGTATGTGGGTAAAATAATAGTAAACCCATGAATCTCTTCCACAAAATGGATTGTGTAGATGATTGTTGTGGCTGAAATAATTAAAAAGTTAATATCAAATCACCTCCTTCAGAGGATTCAAAATGGCATCTCTGAGTGAATCTGATGAGAATCTCTTCTGTAGAAGTAATCTAATGAGGATGGGTGAAGTGGGGGTTAGCTTTTACGCTATGCTCATGGTGTTTTCTTCAACAAACTGAATCAGTTGCTCAAGTCGTGTGAAAATGGTGACATTTTCCGGGGCGTCTACATCTTGTCCTACTACTTGAAAGCCAGTCAATAAAACTTGGGCATCTGGGAAAGAAGCAGACAGACGATCAACGTATGCTTGTATTTCGCTTGGGCCGGGAGTAGTAGTGATAACAGAGAGTATATAATCCGGTTTATGGATATCATATACTGCTGTTAAGTCCATGAACGGTAAGGACTGACCTAGGTATACGGTTCTGTTGTTTCTGGATTTAATAATGTAATCCGCAAAAAGAAGGCTTAGCTCATGGAGTTCTCCTTCTGGAAGGTATAGAATATACTTTCTTGCTTTTTCACTACTGACGAAGTATTGACCATCTATAGCGGCAATCAATTTCTGACGAACCAGATTGGATATGAAATGCTCTTGTGCTGGATTGATGGCGCCTGTTTGCCAAAGAATCCCAATTTTGGATAGAAAAGGGTAGATCACATTGATCATCGTTTTTTCAAATCCAAGTTTCAGGATATTAGAGGAGATGATTTTTTCAAAACGTTCTTCGTC
>CAXEKM010000441.1:0-4152 GCA_963996645.1 uncultured Marinoscillum sp. | reverse complement strand
GGTTTTATTCAATCCCAAAAAAGAAGTGACGTATTACTTTATGGCGGTATGGGAAAAAGGTATCAATCCTATTTCTTCAATGGCTGAGTTCAAGCTTTTGCTCATGAAAGAAGCGACTAAATTGAATCAACCATTGAAAATAGAAGTTCAGTAAATGATATTAGGGTTGCCAATTACCAAAGACGTTTTTAAGCTGGTAGTTGGTAGCCTCTTTTTTAGTTAGAATATGTGACCAGGATACACGATTCTGGTTGTTAGCTCCCGGACCTTTTGATTCATACTCACCGTAAAAGACAGTTTTTTCTTTTTCTGCTGATCCCCAATTGTTCCAGCCAGCTGGAGTGATGTGAGAGTCCATTTTACAATTGATAAACACCGTTTTTGCAAAACTTCTCCAGGGTCTTCCCAGATAAACCTCGTCTACAGATTCGTCTGATCTTCTTAAATCACAATCTATAAATACAAACCCGAATTCACTGGCTAGAGGTGTTGAAGCGGCTGTGATATAAGAGTTGCTTTTGCTGATGATGGTGCATTTTTCAAATACCATTGTCGCTTCACCGAAAATGAAGTCAGTTGTTCCGTCAATTTTACAATGGTTGAAATACTGTCTAAAACCTTCGCCTGCACCATATATGGTGTCCTGATTGCCATGAATCTTGCAGTTTATTACCTGAATACGATCACCTTCGAGATGTAAAGCCACCGCTTGACCTACTGGGCCTGCGGTATTTTCAATTGTTAGGTTCTTCAGTGTTACATCATTAGCATCAACCTTTAGGGTGTGGGTATGGAAAGTACTATTCCGGCCTAAATTGATTTTATCGAAATGATCGTCAAATGTGATGATGGTGCTGTCGGCGTTTTCGCCAATCAATGTGAGTCTATTGTTCCAGGAGTATATTGTCACCTTTTCCTTATAAACGCCATTTTTGATATGAATCGTGATGTCTTTTTCAGGAAATGCCTTGGTAGCATAAATAGCCTCTTGAATAGAGGTGAAATCACCGTGACCTGCCTGGTCTACGGTGATTTCAGTTGCATATTGACCATATCCGCATAAAGCGAAAAGTAGTGTTAGTATGCTAAATAACTTCTTCATTATTTTACAGGTTCTACTCTAAACCAATCGAATAGCGCATAACCGCTGATGCCGGTAGCCTTGCTTTTAAGTGCATACAGTCCACTTTTTGCGCCAACCCATTTTCCTTCTCTGGCTTTGAATGGCTTACCAATGTTGATGAATTTCTTACCATCCAGGCTGTATTTAAACTGTGTCATACCACCATCGGTGATGTCACTTTTTAGGTAGATTGTAGACTTTGTGGTGGCAACTTTTTCATTCAGAGTTTCTGGAATGTTCTTATCGGCGCTTTTAGCTACTCTTTGCTCTATGGAGTAACCATTGTCAGTTGTTTTGATAGCTAGAGATGCATAATCTCTTCCAAAGATCAAAAGACCAGTTTCTTCACCTGGTTTGAGATTGGTTACGTCCACTTTCACTGTATTGCTAAATTCTAATGCAGGAAATTTCTGGAACAGGAGATTAGGCTGTATCCATAAATTCGTAGCCATTTCTGGAACAGGCTTCGTATTCAGTCTTAAGCTTCCTGGATTTGAGGTTAGGTCATACCAGCCTGGTTGAGGGTTGGCGCTCCATTGCCATTGTAAGCCGAGTGTTGTTTCATTGAACTCATCAGTGTCTTCCGGATTCATTGGCTCAGATATAGGTAAGCGAGGTTTCTTGTAGGTGATTACAGGTTCTCCAGTGCCATCACCATCAGGATCATTACCCATAATTGGCCAGTCATTGATCCAATTCACTGGTTCCAGGTGCACAATACGTCCATAAGCTTCCTTATCCTGGAAGTGTACGAACCATGTTTCTCCATTGTCTAGCTCGACCATTCCGCCTTGATGCGGGCCATTTACGTCTGTATTTCCTTGGGCTAGTACAATTTTCTCTTCATAGGGGCCATAAATGTTCCTAGATCTCAGGATAAGCTGCCAGCCAATAGGAACACCACCTGCAGGAGCGAATATGTAGTAGTACCCATTTCTTTTATAAAATTTCGGACCTTCTATGGTTTCATGATTTTCATGACCATCAAAGACGATTTTACCTTTGTCAAGCACTTCATCACCATCTTTTGATAATTCTACAACTTGCAAGGTGCTTTTTATTCCAGCTCTACTATGTGCAAAGGCATGAACCATGTAAACACGACCATCATCATCCCATAGTGGGCTTGGGTCAATGTTGCCGTATGCTTTTTTAACGAGAATTGGCACGGACCAATCACCGGCCGGGTCTTTTGTTTGCACCATATAGATGCCTCTATCTGGATCTCCCCAATAGATATAGAAAGTGCCATCATGATATCTTAAGCATGGAGCCCACACACCGTTTCCATGTTGTGGGATGTCGTAATAGCTTCCCGGGAACGTAGGGACTGCATAATTGATGATTTCCCAATTGACCAAATCAGTGGAGTGTAGGATCGGTAGTCCTGGTACGGAGTTGAAAGAAGAAGAGGTCATGTAAAAATCATCACCTGCTCTGCATATATCAGGGTCTGAATAGTCGGCATGTATAATTGGGTTAGTAAAGGTGCCATCTCCATTGTCTGGAGACCAGACTTTTGATGTCTGGCTATATCCGCTCATAGTTGTCAACCATACTAATAGTATGATTAGGTGTTTCTTGTGCATGATATATAGAGTTGATTTTGTCTGTGTAAATGTTTGTGCAAAGGATAGCACAAAAATGACTAGAATGAAAGTCTGTCGAAGGGTAAAATCTAAGATATTGTGTTATTTCAGAAGAATAGAAAAGCATCCATTTCAGGAAATATCATTTTTGTTACTTCCTGTAGAAAAAAATCAGATTTAATTAATCCATTGAATTAGGATCATCTGTTTAATGAATTGTTCAAAATATTATGAAATGTGAAATGAAAACGTTTGTATGGTTTAAATAATTTATTTTAATGCGATAATTATACCTATTTCATTGAATAAATTGTAATTAAAAAATTCGGATTTATCAGAATTATTCATTTGTTTAGAGAATCTTTTCTAACCAAAATGATGACAATGATGAAAGATTCAGACTGCTTAAGTGGGGGATTTAGTCAATTTGACTACCATAAGAGCATTTTTTTTAGTGATTACGTGCAATCGATTGTACAAAATAACCATTTTAAAACCCCAATTCAATTTCTTTAATCAAATCGACTAACCTATAACATGATGAATTATGTGTACTAATACCGTTAATAGTAGTTCATGGATAAAGGTGCTCATCATACCGATGGTGATGATGGCCTTTATAAATGTCTCTATAGCTCAGACCCGGACTATTTCAGGTCGGGTTACTGATAAAGAGACCGGAGAGGGTTTGCCTGGTGTGAGTGTAGTTATTGCCGGTACCTCAGATGGAACAATTGCTGATATAGAAGGTAATTATAAATTGCCGGTTCCAGAAGATGCTTCTTTAATCTTCAGTTTTGTTGGTTATACCAATCAAACGATTCCAGTTGCTGGAAAAACCACCATAAACGTCCAGCTAGAAGTGGATGTTCAATCGTTAGATGAAGTGGTAGTAGTGGGATACGGAACTCAAAAGAAATCAGATCTTACTGGATCTGTAGTTTCTGTTAGTGGAGAGTCACTTAAAAAGGTTCCGGTATCAACGGATGCTGAATCTTTGACCGGTCGATTGGCAGGGGTTCAGATTACCACAACAGAAGGATCACCTGATGCTGAAGTAAGAATAAGAGTACGTGGAGGAGCGTCTTTAACCCAAAGTAGTTCTCCGCTTTTTATTGTTGACGGATTTCCTGTAAATACTATTTCTGATTTGTCACCTTCAGATATTAAGTCAATTGATGTATTGAAAGATGCCTCATCTACTGCCATTTATGGTTCCAGAGGTGCCAACGGTGTTGTAATTATCACCACTAAGAGTGGAGTGAAAGGAAAAGTTACGGTTAACTACAATTCCTTTTTTGCGGCAAAGAAAATTGCGAAAACTCTTGATGTTTTAGATCCTGATGATTATGTGAGATGGCAATATGAGTATGCGGTATTGGATTCTGATGGGGAAAATGACAATGGTACTCCAGACCTTTCTTCTTATGAAGATTATTT
>CAXEKM010000440.1:0-2367 GCA_963996645.1 uncultured Marinoscillum sp. | reverse complement strand
GTAGGAGGAGAGTGATAGCTTCCTTTTAGATTGTAAATATTTAGTTCATCTACAATGACGGTTGGAAGAATAGATTCTGAACTATCTTCCGCTGTGCTGGTGTTCGAAGCAGTTAGGAATGATTGAGTGTATCGTCCATCTGTATCTTTTAAAGTCAGCTCATCGATGTGGAAAAGCATTTTGTCCAAATCAAGTTCATCCATTGATAATTCTAAAGACCCAAGCAGAAGTCTGCTGTCAATACCTAATGTTTGATCCTGGTATAGTAGATCGAAATCAGCAAAATGAATATCTCCTACATCAATTGTTGGTGTGGAGGAAGTAGTGGTGTCTACTTGCTGTGTGGTGGTATCACTCGCGAAGGCATCTATTATGTATTGGAAATTGAATTGGGCAGTTGAACTATCTCTTTTTACTCTCGCAACTAATCCTTCCCATTCGATATAATCTATATTGATTTCATTATTGCTGATAATTGGAATGAGGGCAACTGATGCTTCCAGGTTTTTAGAATAAATGAGAGTGTCTCCAGCTTGATCTTCCAGATACACCTCTTCCAGGTAAGCATTGCCATCAAAAGTGATGAACAAACGACCAATAGAGAATTTGGTGTCGATCTTGGTTGAAAGAAAATTTGATGCTTTTTGGACAATAAAGTTCTGACCCCAGGGGCTACGAATAGTAAGAACCAATAAAATAAAGAGCAGCAATAAAACACCGACGATCCAACCGATGATTTTAAGTGCCAGTAAGCCATACCTTTTAAATGCCGCGTGATTTGCCATAAAGTCCCAAAAGGGGAATCTGAAAAATTGGTCTAAATAGAATCAGTTTAGATAATCAACCAGCCTTTGTTTTGTTTGTCCGTTGGTCAAGTTTTATCAAAAGGGGTGCTGAAAATATGAATCGCCGAATTATTCTATAATAAACAAGAACAACCCGGCGACTTTAAGGATGAATCCTAAATCTTAATTACTGATTAAGCATACTGAGCTTTTCGCTCTTCCATATGCTTATGATAAGCAGAAGCCATTTGAGTCTTCTGTGCATCGTTTAACACTTTACCAGCTAGCTGGAATATCGTATGCTCCTCATCATCCAAATGATGAAGTATTTTCTCTCTCAGATTTTTCGCAGTAGATAACCAGGCAGGTGAAGAGTAGTCTGTGTTTTCCAGCTCCTCAATCAACTCATCCATTTCATGGTGTTCTGCCACGCCATGTCTGGCATGTGTTTGTGTCATGTCTTGCTCGATAAGAGGCTTGTAAAAGCAACGCTCTTCTGCTGCTTCATGTGCTAGTAGTTCTGTTTTTATTTGTTGAAATACTTCATGACGTGTATCACTGTCTCCATGTGTTTCTACTAATTTATCTGCAAGGGTTCTTTGAACCTCATGATCTTCTCTAAGTGCTTCAAAAATATTCATAGTGTTCTTGAGTTTTGTGTAGTATATAAAGGTTCTGCAGCTTCAAATTGTTTAGAATACAGGATTATCTATCTATGAATCAGTTATTTAAATTTTTATTTACAGGGAAGGGGTACAAAAAAAGCGACCTTTTTGAGGTCGCTTTTTTGCTTTGAGTTTAAGCTATTTTATATCGTTCTGTTTTTATCGAACTGCTCAAGATAATCAGCAACTCGTCTCACGAACATTCCTCCAAGAGCACCATCCACTACTCTGTGGTCATAGCTGTGAGATAAGAACATCTTATGTCTGATACCAATGAAGTCACCTTGAGGTGTCTCTACCACTGATGGCTTCTTCTGGATTGCTCCAAGGGCAAGAATACCTACTTGTGGTTGCATGATGATTGGTGTTCCCATTACGTTGCCAAATGAACCAACATTAGAAACCGTATATGTTCCACCTTGAAGATCGTCTGGCTTCAATTTGTTGTCGCGAGCTCTTCTTGCAAGATCGTTCACTTTCTCAGTTAGCCCAACCTGGTTTAATTGGTCAGCGTTGTGAATTACCGGAACAATCAAATTGCCAGTTGGTAGTGCTACAGCCATACCAATGTTGATGTTGCCTTTTCTTACAATGTTAGATCCGTCTACCTGAACATTGATCATTGGATAATCTCTGATGGCCTTAACGACCGCTTCGATCATGATTGGAGTGAAAGTAAGTGCCTGACCTCTTTCAGCGAATGCACCTTTCATCTTATTTCTCCACTGAACCATTTCAGTTACGTCAGCTTCTACGAAAGAAGTTACGTGCGGAGAGATTTGCTTAGATGCCACCATTCTATCGGCGATCATCTTACGCATACGATCCATTTCGATGATTTCATCTTCACCACTTACAGTCACAGGCATTGGCTGAGCTGCAGGTCGTGAAGTAGGAGTTGCTGATGCAGCAGAAGG
>CAXEKM010000439.1:0-3545 GCA_963996645.1 uncultured Marinoscillum sp. | reverse complement strand
GTCAAATATATTGAAACCCTACTGTTTATCTTTACAAGATTCTCTAAGGATATACGTTAATTTGCAAATATCTATTGTGCAAAGGAATCTCTTCATTTATTTAACCATTATTACGACAGTCGTAGCAGGTTGTTCTACTTATAGCAGCAACCCGGTGGGATCATCATATCATAACCTTACTGCTCACTACAATGCTTACTTCATTGCAAATGAGCATATCAAGGAAATAGAGGCCACTCTTTACGACAAGTATCAATGGAATTACAATAAAATATTGCCGATTTATGTTCCCGTCGATTCTAACGATGCGAATAGTATGGAGGAGCTCATCACCGATTGTGTTGAAAAAGCTTCCATTGCCATCCAACGTCACGAAGGTTCCAGATGGGAAGATGACTCATATGTTTTAGTCGGAAAGGCACGATATTATGCGTTGGAGTATGCGGATGCTATCGAAACATTCAAATATGTCAATAAGGAAGGTAGAGATGATAATGCAAGACACGAGGCATTAATAGAGCTAATTAAGACATTCGTTGATTTCAATGAAATCAATAACGCCATTGTTGTCTCAGATTATTTGAAAAAAGAAGACCTGAATACAAAAAACAAACGTGAACTAAGCATGGCTCGCGCATATCTCTATCAAAAAAGAGATGATTTGGATATGCTTGTCCAAAACCTTGTGCAGGCTGAAGCTCTAATGAATAGAGGACAACAGCGAGCGCGTATCGATTTTATCATTGGTCAGGTATATCAGCAGTTAGGCTTTGAATCTGAAGCGTATAACTACTATCAAAGCACTTTAAAGAATGGTCCTGAATATGAGCTAGAGTTCTACACTAAACTTAACATGGCTCAGGTTAGTGAATTAACGAACTCTGGTGATATCAAAAAAATCAGAAAATACTTCCGTAAACTTCTTAAAGACACCAAGAACACCGAATATAAAGACAAGATCTATTATGAGATGGCAAATTTTGAGCTTAAGCAGGGCAATCTTGATGAAGCCATTGAATTCTATAAAATGTCTGCAGCGTCTTCAGTAAATAACAAAAGACAAAAAGCATATGCCTATTTAAAGCTCGGTCGAATATACTATAACAGCATCAAGAACTTTGAATTAGCCAAAGCCTATTACGACAGCACAATTTCTGTACTGCCAAAAGATGAAGATGATTACGCCAAAATCAAGCAACGTCAGGAGATTTTAGACGACTTTGTAAAGCAATTAACAACCATAAGAGTTAATGACAGTCTAATAGCTGTTTCCAATCTTCCTCAAGATTCGATAAGAGCTATTGCTGCTTCTATGGCCAAAAAAGAAGCTGCTCAGGAAAAAGAGAAAAAGCTTAAAGAAGAAAAGCGTCGAGCAAACATGGCTCGAAATAATGCTTTTGATCAAAATGGAGGTAATTTAATCGGAACCAATCCGGTAAGTGGAGCTGAATGGTACTTCTACACACCATCTTCAATTGGTAGAGGTGTTTCCGAATTCAAAAGAATCTGGGGAGAGAGAGCACTAGAAGATAATTGGAGAAGAAGTAATAAGTCCGGAGTAGACGCGAACGCATCAGAATCCACAGATAAAGGACAAGAATCTCTCGATGCTGCCATAACAGAAGAAGATCAATTGGCATCTAGAATTGATGAATTAGTGGCAGCAGTTCCTACCTCTGAAGAACAGATTAGTACCATGCTAGGTGAAGTTGAAGTGGCACATTACAAACTTGGCAACATCTATAATTTCAACCTTGAGGAGAAAAAGAATGCAATAGAAACTTTTGAAATGTTATTGATGAGATTCCCTCAAACAGAATACGAAGCAGAAGTTTTGTACCAGTTGTATCTGCTTTATAATCAGTTACAGGATTCTGAAATGGCTCAGCGTAAAGCTGAAATACTGCAGGAAAAATACCCAGACTCCATTTATGCTAAGCTAATAGACAACCCCAACTACAGGGAGGAAAGTCAAATGGAAACCGAACTTCTTAAAAAAGTGTATTCCAAAGCTTATCAACTTTACAGCAGTAATGAATATGCAAAGAGTCTCTATGTTTTAGACAGTGCATTACTGCAGATCCCTGAAAATCAGTTTAGTGATAATCTGGCATTATTAAAGGTCTTAAACATTGGTAAAATGGAAGGTCAGTACAAATACCAGTTTGAACTGAATAACTTCATCAAGGAGTATCCCGAAAGTGATGTAGTAGCCTATGCACAATCACTGCTCAAAGCAAGTGAAGATTATCAAATCAATCTTTACAACAGTGCCAAAGCACGTTTTGTGGAATACTTCAAACAGAAACATTATATTGTTATTGTATATCCAAATAAAGACGACCTGTCTCAGTCAATTTCTTCCGATTTAGATGCATTTATCAAATCGAAAAACTTTGGGTTAACAACAGGCAATTTGATTTTGGATGAAAACTATGCCTTAGCTCTTGTCAATGAATTCCCTGGCAAAGAAAGCGCCAACAATTTCCTGAAATTGATGCGTGCTGAAATTGATTTCGGCGAGAAGTATAAAGGTGAAAAAATTTACAATTTTGCAATTACAGAAGACAACTTTAATATCTTCTACCAAACTCGGGATATCAATGCATATCTCAACTTTTTTGATAAACATTATAAGTAAATGAGCAATAAGACTCTTCGAATCATCACTATTACCATCTGGACCTTATTCTTAGTAGGTACCATATCACTTTTCACTCTATTTTCAATGGTGAAAAATGACTTCAATGGATGGTTTGGAGGATTGCCAAGTTTGCAAGATTTAGAAAGACCAGATCCAGCACAAGCATCACAACTTTTGAGTGCAGACGGACAAGTTCTTGGCAAATACTATCGGACGAATAGAACACCAGTGTCATATGACGAACTTTCAGCTGAATTAGTAAACACACTTCTTGTTACAGAAGATATTCGGTTTAAAAAGCACTCTGGAATAGACCTTAAGGGACTCGTCAGAGCAGTTGTAGGGAAGTTAACAAGCTCCTTTAATGGTGGTGGCTCTACCATTACCATGCAGCTGGCTGAGAATTTATATAGTACCAATACTGCCAACAAAGGAAGTCTTTATGATGTTCCAGGAGCTGGCCAATTCATCACCAAACTTAAGGAGTGGATTATCGCTGTTCAGCTGGAGAAATCGTATACCAAAGAAGAAATCCTTGCCATGTACCTCAACACTGTTGAATACGGCAGCAACTCCTACGGAATTAAAGTAGCAGCTAAGACTTTTTTCAACAAACTGCCAGCAAATCTAAACTACAAGGAGTCTGCCGTTTTAATTGGGTCAATTAATGCGCCAACTCGCTACAATCCTGTTTATAACCCTGAAAATGCATTAGCTAAGCGGACGGAAGTGCTCTACAATCTTTATAAATATGAGCGAATTGATAAAGTTGCTTATGATTCTCTAAAGGTTTCTGACTTTGGTTTGAATTATAAAGTTGACAATCACAATGAAGGTTTAGCTACATACTTCAGAACAGTAATCGGACGTGATTTATTAGCTTGGTCCAAAGATCACGGAT
>CAXEKM010000438.1:0-9400 GCA_963996645.1 uncultured Marinoscillum sp. | reverse complement strand
TTTCGTTTCCTTTTGTCTGACCAACGCCTCTAAGAAATAGTAATCGGCATAGTTGATCGGCACATCGATTTCATCATTTTTTGGCTTGTTCCCAGTGCTGTGATCCAGCAGAAACACGTCCTTATCTCCAGCTTGCTCGTGCAAATAGTTAGACTGCAGGGTATTGACAATTTGGTTGGCTTTGTCAATCATGTGGCCATCATTGGTATATCCCGCCAACTCGTACAATGCCGATGCGGTAATCGCAGCTGCCGAAGCATCTTTGGGTTTATCCAAATCCGGATCGTTGTAATCCCATGCGGGAATCAGATCATCTTCTGGCAACTGACCAAAAATGTAATCATGGATTTTGGCTGCCTGAAGTAAGAATTTTGGTTCTTTAGTAAATCGGTAAGCCATGGTAAATCCATACAATCCCCACGCCTGGCCACGAGCCCACGAAGACTCATCTGCATAGCCCTGATGCGTGTATTTGCCCAATACTTCACCAGTTTCAGGATCATAGTCCAATACGTGATACGAGCTATTGTCTTCCCGGAAATGGTTTTCCAGAGTCGTCATCGCATGTGCATAGGCAATGTGGTAATACGTTGAGTCACCAGACAACTGCGTGGCTTTAAACAGCAATTCCAGATTAATCATGTTGTCAATGATCACAGGGTATTGCCACACGTCTTTGTTGAAATCCCAGGAGCGCGTACACCCTACTTCCGGATTGAATCGACCGCTCAGCGTTTTTGCCGTTTGGATCATCACTTCCTTGTAAGCTTCGTTACCCGTTTGCTCCAGCGCATTGCCATAGCTGCAATTGATTTTGAAGCCCGTATCGTGCGTATGGTCATCAAACTGCTCCGGTTCCATCTTTTGAGTCCAGAATTCTGCGGCGTTTTTGAACCGCTCATCACCTGACAATTCATACACCATCCACAATTCGCCTGGGAAAAAGCCACTCGTCCAGTCGCGAGTACCTACCTGGCGTACTTCACCGTTAGATTCCAAACAGCGAGGCATTCCAGCATCCTGAGGATAACTCAGCATGGATTCTACTCTACTGCTCAGTTCTGGGTTTTCTAATATTTTGGAGGATGCAACTGGTGCATCCTCCGTTTTAGTTGGCTGTTGGCAAGCGAACACACTGATTGCCAGCATCACCATTAAAGCTTGTCTCATTCGTTGATTAATAATGGTCGTTTTGATCTAGATTTTCGTTTCTGTCCACATCGTTTTGGTACTTAGGAAACAAATAATCTCTGGATGGGTCAAAGGCTTGTTGTTCCAAACCTGAGGCACCGAAAGCTTCCACTCCCAGCTCTCTTCGCTTGATATCAAACCATCTCACTCCTTCAAACGCCAGTTCCAGACGTCTGTCATCCAGTACCAGGTTTCTAAAATTCGCCTGACTCATTCCAGCGGTTACATTTGCCGGGAACGTGCGATCATTGACAGGATCACCATCCAGTTCTCTTCTTGCTCTGCTGCGAACTTCATTCACATAGCTTTCCGCTTCTGCATTTGGTCCACCATTGATTTCATTCAATGCCTCCGCTGCGGTCAACAGGATCTCTGCATAACGCATCACTGGGAAATCTATTTCAGAATCTCTGCCATTCAATCCAGACGCAGCACCTGATTGCCCCAAGGCTCTGTAGTATTTAGCAATATGCGGTCTCGACACGTTCAATGGAATATCTCCCCACGCTGTGTAAGGCGTATCTTCTCCCAGATAAGTCATCAGCGTATCAAAACTCACACTCTTTCTATAATCTCTGGAATCCCAGGTGTTGTAAGCCGCCAAAGTAGGCACGGCCACGCTCCATCCTTCGCCAAAGCCAAAACGCTCGTCTTTTCGAGGACCGGTAACAGAAGCCAGATAATCAGTAGATGGGTTTCCACCACCGATGGATGTCGCTGCATCATTACCTGAAAAATCTACTTCAAACAGTACTTCACGACTGCTTTCTGGAATTGCCGGATCAAATAAATCTGCAAACTCACCTTCCAAAGCATATTGGAACGTTCCAGCATTATCAATCACATATTTGGCTTCCTCATACGCTTTCTGGTAGTCACCAAGTGTCAGGTACACCGAAGCAAGGAAACCTGCTGCCGTTCCTTTCCCAGGTCTCCAGCGCGCAGATGGCACATCTGCCAGCCATTGCTTGGCAAACTCCAAATCTGCAATGATGCCTTCATAGGACTTATCCACTGGATTTTGCTCTAAGGTGTAGGCCAATGCCGGATCAGAAAACGCTGCATCGATGTATGGAATTTCACCAAACAAACGAACGAAGTAGAAATGGATAAAGGCTCTTAAAAAACGACCTTCCGCTACGGCTGGGTTGAGCTGCTCTTCAGGCGCATCCATGCCCTCAGCACCTTCCAGTGCGTAGTTGATAGCAGCTAGTGCCTGATAGCCTTTTGGCCAGAACGCACTCACCATTCCATTGTTGGAGGACATGTTCATCTGGTCAACCTCTATTCTACGTGCAGCAGTCGTTTGATCCCCGATGCTCACCATATCGCCTCGTAACATAAGGCTCAAACTCAATTTTCTACCCCAGAAAGCTTCGTGTTCTATAGACGAATACGCTCCGTAAACCCCGATGAGCACATCGTCAGGTGTTTTGAAAAATCCCTCAGGAGATAATAAACCCACCGGATCTTCCTCCAGATCTTCACACGACATGCTAAACAGCATGCACAGTGCAAATAGTGATGATAGTATGTATGATCGGTTCATGATGTTTCTTTTAAATGATTTCATTACAGTCCCAGGTTAAGTCCAAAGGTGAACGTGCGAACATTCGGATATCCAGCATAGTCCAATCCACTCGTTGAGCTGCCATTACGGTAGCTCACTTCTGGATCGAGTCCTGGATAATCAGTAATGGTGAATAGGTTTTGTGCACTGGCATAAACACGTAGCGAGCGAATGTGAACATTCTCTAAAAGCGCTCTTGGGAACGTGTAACCCAACACCACGTTTTTCATTCTCACATAGCTTCCGTCATACACCCATCTGGAAGACACCTTGTAAGTTCTGCCACTAGAAGCCATCGGGATATCCGTATTTGGATTCTCTGGCGTCCATGCTCTCAATGCTACTTTGGATGCATTGGCTTTACCAGAAAGGGTCTCTAACTCCATTTGCGTGAAGCTCATCATGTCATTGCCATGCGAACCCTGGAAGAAGACATTTAGATCAAATCCTTTGTACTTGAACGTGTTGCCCAAAGACCAGATGAAGTCCGGGTTCGGATCACCAATGATGGTACGGTCTTGATTGCTCAATTCACCATCTGGTTCACCATCAGCACCATTGATGTCTTTGAATTTCTCACCACCTGGCACTTGCTCAAAGCCTGAACCTGGAAGTATTGGATCTCCTACCTGATAGATGCCATCATATTGGTAGCCATAGAATGCGCCAATTGGCTGACCTTCTACCAATACATTGGTGATTCCCAAAAGCATGTGTCCAGGGCCATTGCTGCGGTATTCTACAGAGTCCGGAAGTTCCAGAATTCTGTTTCTATTCGTAGAAATATTGAAGCTGCTCTCCCACTGGAAGTCACCAGTCAGGTTCACAGAGTTCACCGCAAATTCAAATCCTTTGTTTTCAATAGAACCTACGTTCTGGTACTGATCATCCACACCGATGTAGCTTGGAAGCTCTCTTCTGAACAACAAGTCTTTGGTAGTCTTTTGGTAGTAGTCCATCACGATGTTTACACGTCCTTTGATCAGACTAACATCAGCTCCAATATCAAACTGTGAGGTCGTTTCCCATGTCAGGTAGCTGTTAGACAGTTCGGTTGGTCCCAAAGCATTCAAACCTGCTACTGGAGGATTGAATGGAGATAATCTCGCCAAAGATTGGTACGAACCAATCGCCTGGTTACCTACTTCACCATAACTCACACGTAATTTCAACTGATCAATCACAGAAACACCCTGCATGAAGTTCTCTTCCATGACATTCCACGCAAATGCACCAGATGGGAAGAATGCCCATTTGTTGTTTTTAGAAAAGTTAGACGCTCCATCTTGTCTCGCTGTGAAGGTGAAGATGTAGCGATCCATCAGCGAATAGTTGAATCGAGTATAGTACGACTTGATAATGGACTGCCCGTAACCTGAAGACGGTGTACCCGGCTCAGCTCCCTGAACCAATGCCCAGAATCTACCAGCATCGTTGATGAAACCTGAAGATGAAGCGGAGAATCCTTCACCAGCGTTTTTCTGATAGGAATATCCATTCACCCAAACAAAGTTATGAACTCCAAAAGTCTTGTTGATGGTAAAGTAGTTTTCGCTCAGCAATGAGGTGGATTTGCTGGCATCCAAAGAAGCGAACCCGTCAGATCCTGCTCCACGGATCAATGTTGTTGGCCAAAACTCACCATCTCTGGTGTTGGTTACACCAATACCTAAGGTCGTTTTGAAAGACAACCAGTCGGTAAACTTCAACTCGGCAAACGTATTGGTCTGAAACCTGTCGGTTACTCGCTCACGATCATACTGAGTCGCCATAGCATACGGGTTGTCAATCTGATCACCTACTTGTGCTACTGTAAACGATCCGTCATCATTGTATATACCCAAATCCGGGTTGAAACGCATCGCTGCACCCACTACACCTGCCTGGCCTGATCCACCACTACCTTCTTGCGTTCTCACGCCAGATTCATTGCTTCTTCGGCCATATAGGTTCACTCCTACTTTTAGGAATTCTGTGGCTTTGATATCCAGGTTAGAATTGAAAGAGTATCTATTGTAATCTGATCCGATCACCACACCATCCTGATCAAAGTATGTTCCTGAAATGTAGAATCGAATATCTTCCGTACCTCCGCTTAAGGAAAGCTGGTTGTTGGAGATAAATCCTTGACGATAGATCACATCCTGCCAATCCGTATTGGATCCCAGGTATTGATAGTTTGGAGAAAAATTCTGAATGTATCCAGCAAACTCTTCACCATCCAATAGGTCCAATTTGTTCGTGGTATTCTGCACAGAATAAGAACTACTGAAGTCTACCTTCATTTGTCCACTCTTTCCTTTTTTGGTAGTCACCAAAATCACACCGTTTGATCCTCTGGAACCGTAAATAGCCGTTGCAGAAGCATCTTTTAATATTTCAATGGACTCGATATCCTGTGGAGGCGGCATTTCTGCTCCCACAAATCCGTCTACTACTCTTATTGGCTCGGAAGATGAATTGACAGAGTTGGTACCTCGCACTCGAATACTAAAGTTGGCACCTGGCTGACCTCCATTGTTGGCAGAGATCTGCACACCAGCAGCACGACCTTGCAACGTCTGCACGGCAGAAAGTGCCGGGAAGGCGTCGATATCTTCCGCTTTCACAGAGGCAACCGCACCCGTCAAATCGCTTTTCTTCACTGCTCCATAACCTACGACCACCACTTCTTCCAGCGACTGTATGTCAACTTCCATCTGTACATTGATAGCAGACTGATTGCCAACAGTAACAGTCTTCTGACTAAATCCTATAAAGCTGAATACCAGCACGGCATCATTAGACGGAACGGACAAATTGAAATTACCGTCCATATCCGTAATGGTTCCTTGTTGTGAGCCCTCAATCAAGACGGACACCCCAGGCAATGACTCTCCATCTTCGGCAGAGGTAACCGTTCCTGTAATGGTACGACCCTGACCGAATCCATAGACTGTAACGAGCACCAATGCTAAAGACAGCATGGCCCTTAAGCAATTAGATGTTGTAAAATTCATGTTCATTCATTTTTGGTTTTGTTAGAATAGGTATATCATGAGTAGCACCATAAAGACGATGATCAGGCTAAGGGCTACTTCAATAAAACTGACTTTTTGTTTCACAATTTTGGGTTGTTAACTCAAGGTCAATCTTACGAGAATACCCAGTCACAATAATCCAGAAGTGGGTATACAGAAGTACTAAAAAGCTCGAATAGGCCATTTTGAGGCCTATTCAGTGATTATTCCTGATCAACTATGGAAAATTTTCCGGCGTATTCTGTTGGCGTTACGCCGTGATACTTCTGAAAGCACTTGCTAAAGTATTTTGGGTTGTTAAATCCTACCTGATAGCTCACTTCAGAGATGGAAACCTTGTTTTGTTCCAGGATCTGAGCAGCTCGTTTCATTCGCATGGAATGAATAAATTCGTTAGGGGTTAAATTCGTCCAGGCTTTTACCTTGGTGAAGAGCATTGTTCTACTTACGCCTAGTTCCGATCCGAATAATTGAATGTTGAAGAACTCATTGGAGATGTTTTGCTCCACAATTTCCAGTGCACGCTTCAGTAATTTCTCATCAATGGACGAAACGGTGATTTCAGCTGGCTTGATTATCGACTCATCTGAGAACTTTTCCCGTATTTTCTGATACGTATTAAGCAAATTTCGAGTCTTCAGCTTCAGCTCCTTCACATTAAATGGCTTGTTGATGTACTCATCGGCACCAGACTCCAACCCTTCAAACTTGAATATCAGTGAAGTTCTTGCAGTCAACAGCATGAAAGGAATGTGTGACGTCTTTAGGTTGGACTTGGTTTGGAAACAAAACTCAATCCCGTCCATTTTTGGCATCATCACATCACTGATAATAAGGTCTGGAACTAACTGAACAGCTTTTTTGAAGCCATCCATTCCATTTTCAGCCTCCTCTATACGATACTGATCTTTGAAAACGTCTACGATAAACTTGCGAACCGATGGATTGTCCTCGACCACCAATATACATGGCAGCGTTTCGTCATTGGATTGGATATCGCCAGGACTAGATTCTTCCTCCTCGATAAGCTCTGTTTGATTAATTTCAAAATAAGTAGTGAGATCTTCACTGTCTTTGAAGTCTTTCAATTTCTGTTCTGGAGTCAAATGCTGATCTCCAAGAGGCAGCGCAATGGTAAACGTAGTGCCGGCTCCTTTTTCACTATCCACTTCAATGGTTCCTGAGTGCATTTCTACTACACTCTTAGCAATCGCTAAACCGATACCCGTACCTTTTTGATGCTGATGCTTCGGACTCGTTTCTTTTGACTGCACTTCGTAAAACCGGTCAAAAATGCGATCTATGTGCTCGGGATCCAGCCCCACTCCTGTATCAGAAATGGATGCTCTCATTTGTCCATTCTCCTCCCAGACCTTCAAATAAATGGTGCCATTTTCAGGCGTATACTTGAATGCGTTGGATATGAGGTTGTAAAAAACGCGCTCTAGTTTATCTCGATCATACCACACCCGAATAGATTCTTCTGCAGCTTCAAACTCATAGTTGATGTTGTGAATTTTAGCATACTGCTTAAAGGACAAGAAAATCTCTTCGATAAATCGAACCACATTGCCTTCGCCCGTATTGAGATTCTCATGCTCATTCTCAAACTTTCTAAAATCTAACAGTTGATTCACCAGCTTAAGTAAGCGCACAGAGTTCTTCTCCATGACTTTTAGCTGCTTGTACACCTTATTGCTCCCCTTGTATTCTTGTAGAATCTGCTCTAAAGGACCCAAAATCAAGGTTAGTGGAGTTCTAAACTCATGTGAGATGTTTGTAAAGAAGCGAAGTTTCATTTGATGAATGGACTGCTGCCGTTCATTCTCGAAATGCTCTAATTCCAATTGATGTCGAAGCCTTGATCGACTCATCATGATGGACGTCAGCAGGTAAAGTGCCACAATGATGATCAACAGGTAAATCACAAACGCCCACCAGGTTCTCCAGGGTGCAGGAAGTACTTTGATCTGCAATCGGGTGACCTCTTCTGACCAAATTCCGTCATTGTTCGCCCCCTTCACTTCAAATGTATAAGTATTCGGTTGCTGAATGGTGTAAGTAGCATTGGTCTTGGAAGTGCTATTCCACTGATTTTCAAGACCCAACAACCGGTACTGATAACGATTCTTGTCTGGATTGATGAAATTCGGAATAGCAAACTCAATACTGAAAATAGCTTGATCATATTCCAGAACCAGTTCTTTCGTTTCAATGATGGACTGACTCAAAATACCATCTTCAGCACCTACTTTCACGGATTGATTGAACACTTTAAAATCTGTAATCACAGTGTTGGGCGCATAATGATTGGTTTTTATCTGCTTCGGGTAAAACGACGTAAGTCCCTGAGGACCACCAAAAAACATTCGCCCATCTTTCCCACGGTAGCTCGAATTGTTGTTGAACTCATTAGAAACCAGCCCATCCGATTGATCAAAGGTCAATTTGGTGCTGTCATTCAGATTGATTCGAGTGATCCCATGATTGGAACTCACCCATAAGCTGCCCATTTCGTCTTCCAAAATGCCATGTACCACATTGCTGGTGCCTTCGTGGGAATCAAACAGTTGATAGCTGCTAAAGGTATTCTCTTTCGCATTGTACAAACTCAACCCGGATTCATAGGTCCCTACCCAAATCTGGTTTTGCTTATCTTCATAGATCACCAGGATATCCTCGCCTGACTTCTTATGATCGTCATAAAAGAAGCGTTCAAATTCATAGACACCATTTTTCAGGTCTCTGGCACTGAGAAAATTCAACCCATATTGGGTTCCAACCCACAAATTCCCAGCATGATCACGATGCAGGAGTCGAACTTGATTATCTGTAATCGCCTTAGGGTCATTGATGTCGTACTGAAAAACCTGAGACTGTTTGGTCTTTAAATTTAGCAAGTGCAAACCTCCACCAAAAGTACCAATCCAAACCAGCGAATCGTTCTCTCTCAAAATGGCATAAACACTGTTGTGAACAAGACCACTCTGCGTATCGTAATGCGCATCAAATTGTCCGGTCTTCGTATTAAACACATCGATACCCGCACTTAATGTCCCTACCCATAAGTGTTGATTCTCTAAATAAAGTGCCTTGATGTTGTCATTGGACAGTTGGCTATTGCTGCGTGTGATGGCCTCAATCTCACCACTTTTTGGATCGAACAAGTTGATCCCTCCACCTTCGGTACCGATGTAAATTTCTCCGTTTACTCCTTCTACAATAGAGCTCACCACATCGTAGCTCAACCCATTGCCTGATGGCAAATGCTCGTAATTGGTAAAGTTGCCGTTGGTCTCATCGAGCATATTGATGCCACCATAGTACACACCTACCCAAAGTGTACCTTTTCTGTCTACAAATGTGGACTTGATCGTGTTTTTACTAAGGCTTTGCTCATCATTTGGGTCATTGACGATGCTGATGAACTCGCCTGTTACGGTCATTTTATTCAATCCATTGTAGGTTCCTGCCCAGAGTACACCATCCTGATCATAGGTAAGGGATCGAACATCATTGTGACTGATGCTTTTGGGGTCATTATCATCATGCAGGTAGCGGGTAATCTCCTCACTCTCCCGATCCAATTGATGAAGACCTCCTCGTGTTCCTACCCACA
>CAXEKM010000437.1:0-2132 GCA_963996645.1 uncultured Marinoscillum sp. | reverse complement strand
TCATATGGAGCTAAATCACTTACTGAAAGTGAAGGTAAGCTAGCTAAAGACAGTACGTCTGCTTCTACATCTGGGAAGCCATCCAACATAGCTTCAGTAGCTGTTAGATCAGCATCTGGTGTCAGAATTAAAATAGAAGTAGTCACAGCTGATTGCCCCAACCATTGAATATCCACTTTTGATGCCGATTTATAACCAACTGATGGAGTCATTTTACTATTTCCTTTGCTTGTAACAGAAACCCCATTTGCAACCGACAAATCGATAGAAGTTTTACCTCCAAGAGTAGTAGAAACTGTCCCTGATGTGCCTAAAGAGAACTCAAGATCTGAATCTCCAGTATTGGTAATAGTCAGATACTGCGTACTTGTCTGATCAATGAAAAGTGATTCACTTAGTGTATCGGGAGCTACAGAAATACCAGGAGCTAAAAGACCCTCTCCTTTCAAATTCAAGAAGAAATTGCTGTTCAGCGAATCTGAAGTTGGAATAATCATCCCAGCGATATTCAAGCCTACAGATGTAGGTGCATAAGTTACATCTACAATCAATGAATCAAAAGGAGCAATAAATACGCTATCGGAAAGAGATGTCGTGAAATCTGAACTCGTGAAACTTGGTTCGAATACCACTAGGCTTCCTGTCCCATCATTGGTAATGGTCACAGATTCTGTAGTAATGGCTCCAACAAACAAACTACCAAAATCAAGTGTATCGCTTGGACTAAACCCTGCAATTGGCACACCATTATCAGTCACATTGAGAGTTAGGTTTACAGAAAGAACACCTGAAATCGGATCGTTTGAAAATATCTCAAACACTTGCTCATAACTTCCACCAAATAATCCAGAAGCATCAAAGACTACTTCCAATGACAAAGTGTCCCCTGCTGCTACAGTGCCACTCGTTGGTGAAACCGTAGCGAAAGTTCCAGGACCTACTTGATTAATAACAAAATCCAATGGTCCTGCCCCAAAATTGATCATCTCGATATTACCGGTAGAGGTCTCGGCGGTCAGCAAGTTTGCAACAAGAGACGAATCCTGTAAGAATATCTCTGGAGCTTCATTAGTAGACTGGGAAATTACATTCGAAATATCCGATTCATTGCCAAAGAAGTCGCTTGACTTAACAGCAAAGTAGTAAAGTGTTCCAGCACTCAAACCATCAATTTCCACTGTTTCCAATGCCCCTGCATTTGAAGGAGTTGGTGGATTCAAAACTGCTGTTGCGCTATCAAAATTTCCACTATTAATGGGTGAAGTGGAATAACGAATATCATAATAACTAGCTGATCCACTACCAGAATCAAGTGGAGCAGTCCAATTCAATAAAATGGATGTAATTTCCACATCTGCAACTGCTAAATCAGTAATTGCCAATGGAGCTGCTCCATCATCAGACTGTAGTGCTTTAAACGCGTTGATTCTACCTGAGCCTAATTGTCCTTCAAAGCCAGGATTCAAACCATCCACTTCATCTGTAGTACTAATTAATCGATCTCTTAAAACTGTTGGATTAAATCCTGTTCCTCCATATTGAGAAACGACTAGAGCAGCAAGACCTGATACATGTGGACAAGCCATAGATGTACCCTGAAAGAATCCATATTGATTATTGCTTAAAGTACTCAATACTCCTTCTATGGTTACTGTATTCGTTTCTCCTCCTGGAGCAGCTATATCTACCCAGTCTCCAAAATTGGAATACCATGATTTTTGATCATTATGATTCAATGCAGAAACTGCCAATGTAGGCGAATAGAAACCTGGATACCACTCGGCATCAAAGTCATCATTTCCAGCGGCAAATATTACAATACCGCCATTCATTGGACCAGTTTGAGTACCAAACTCATCTTTACCTGCCTCTGCAATGAAATAGTCTATTCCATCTAACACAGCCTGTTCGAATACGCCAGGGCTTGTATATCCCCAGCTATTCTGAGAAATAACAGCACCCATATCCGCACCATATACATAAGTCTCCGCGAAACCACCGGTACCTACCGCACCAAAAGCTGCACAAGACATAATTCTGGCACCATCTCCAGTACCTGATCCTCCAGCAACACCTGACACTCCAACACCATTATTGGTAACTGCGGCAATAGTTCCTCCCACGTGTGTTCC
>CAXEKM010000436.1:0-2160 GCA_963996645.1 uncultured Marinoscillum sp. | reverse complement strand
GGGCAAGAGCAAGCGCTGGTTCTTAAACTGAGATAAATTGAAAGGGGAGTTGCTTTCCACAAAGTTGTCAGAGAGCATCACTCGGTAATCATTGTTTACAGACACCAGCCCTCTGTCAAAAGCTCTATGGAGATTAGGACATAGCGAAAGGCCGTTGGTGATGGTGTCATCATGGCTTTCTGCCCAGTCTACAATGTGACACGCATCGATCATCGAGACATTCATAGCCATCTCTACCTTTAGTCCACTGATGGCGCAGGTGTTGTGGTAGTGTTGAGTGACTTGTCTTCTAAAGGCCGCTTCACGGACGAATGTTTCTTCCTCTATTTCTTCCCTCGATTGATTGAGGAGGTGTTGGATGCGCTGATGATAGGAGGTAGGATCGTCTTGGACGATTTGTTTTTCTATGTCTGTTATAAATTGATAGCTATTGCTACTAGTTAGATTCTGGTTAGGAAAGTATTTTTCTAAAATGGCAGCTCGCGTGACTTCTCTATTGACTTTGTCCTGAAGGAATAAGAAAAACTCCTCGGCCAGCTGTCCATACCGCACAAACTTTCGAAGGGCGGAAAAACTTTTGATAGAATTAGAGGCTGTTAACGCTTTTTCGAAACCAGAAAAAGTAATCAACCGCCAGACTTGAGACTTTTCATTGTGCAGATGATAGAAGGGCAGGGCAAAATTTGGTACATGCGCTGTGCTTACCAGTTGGTTCCAGTTGCCTCTAAAGAGGCCCACCAGTTCAGGAGTTATTTCAAATCGGTTACCGCTTACCAGCCCACGATCTATCAGGTCAATGATCGCCAGCATAAGAATCGGCTTGTGTGGTGCTTTTCCGTATCTGGTATTGCCTTGTTTGAATGATATGTAGCGCTGTAGGTTCACGGTGGCAAAAGTAATTGAATTGATAATGAGACCTCATATGTTTAATCTGCACAAATACCAATCGGGTTGTCCAGTTGATATGGTAGCTAATCGTGTAGTTTGGTTGATTAATCTCTCTGACACACCTTTTTTGCTTACTGAATGCGTGCTATGAGTATCTCTTCCTTTTCTGATATACCTTTACTATCCAAACAACTTAGACGCATTAGACAATGAATATCAAATCAATCATCGTTTTTGGAGTAGTACTATTCGCTGCATCTCAGCTATTTGCTCAGTCTTCTATTGATGTATTACAAAAAAGCAATGCATCGTACCTTGAGGGAATGGAAAAGCAAGGGTATGAGTTTCGTTCTCAAATCGTAACAGAATTCAATGCCGAGAATGCAGAGCAAAATGTGAATATCCGGTTAAAAGAGGGTTTTACTTATCAGCTAGTAGCAATGGGTGATGCTGATGTAACGGTACTTGGAGTAGAAGTGAAGTCTTTCAATAAATTGGGTTCAAGCAACCTGGAAAGTGAAAAACCCGCAGACAATCAAGAGTATTTGACTTTTGTGCCCGAAAAGTCAGGAAAGTATAAAATCACACTTAATGTGAAGGATTTTTCTTCAGCTGGAAAAGGTTTTGTAAGCTTCATGGTTTTAAGAAAGTAATAGAAACTATCTAAATAATTGAAAAGCCCTGATCATCTATTTGATCAGGGCTTTTTCATTGAATGATGTGTCATGTTTGTTAATGAGCTAGTGCCATTTCTGCCGGTACCAGCGCACGCTTCTGCAAGATGTTGACAATCATATCCGTAATTTCATCGATGCTGGTGGTCTCCATGTTATACGTCACGTCGTAAATACTTTCATTTAGTTTACGATCTACGAGGTGTTCTGCCCAGGCTTTTCTATCAGTATCCACTCGTTTTATCGCTTCTTCTGCCTCTGAGATGGAAACTCCTTTCACTTTAGCAATGACTTCAGCTCTGAATTGTACTGGAGCGGTCAGTTTGATGTGTAAGCTGTTCGGTAAGTTCTTAGTCACACCAACGCCACCTCTGCCTATGATTACCACGTTGCCTTTTTTAGCGTAGGTGCATATGATGTCTTTTACTTTATCCAGAATCGTCTTATCTCTTATTCGATAATGATGATTGAACCCTGATAGTAAATCATTCACTATGTCAGAGTGATGTAATTGTATACGGTGATCTACATCCGTTGCGCTAATGCCGAGTTCGGCCGCAGATTCGTCAAGGATTTCTTTGTCTATATATTTCCATGG
>CAXEKM010000435.1:0-12394 GCA_963996645.1 uncultured Marinoscillum sp. | reverse complement strand
GAGCTTATTATGGCACGACATTGAACTCAAGAGGAGACACTGATAGATGGTTAGAAAATGGCAATTTCGCTAGAATGAAATTCATCAGTTTGGCATACAACTTACCAATTGGATTCCTGGAAAAAGTAGGTTTCCAAACTGCACAAGTATCCATTTCTGGTCAGAACCTAATTACGCTTACGAAATATTCAGGCTTAGATCCTGAATTCAGAGGACCGACAATCTATGAGAGAGGTTTTGATTTGGGTGCATTCCCGAATGTGAAAACCATGTCCGTAGGATTAAACTTTGGATTCTAATCTTAAAAATCAAAGCGAAATGAAAAATCTTAAATACATATTTCTACTAATGGTTAGCATGACACTTTACAGCTGTGATGAAGACCGTTTAGATGTTAACAATCCTAACACCTTAACTGAAACACAGTTTTGGTCAACTGCAGATGATGCTAGACTAGGAGTCAATGCGATCTATGCGATGCAGTATAAGCCAGGTCTCTGGAGTAGATGGATCTACTTTAGATATGACCTAACTTCCGATATTGGTTATAGCAAAAGCCCATGGATTGAGTTAGGTGACTGGACCAGGTTTCAGTACGTGAACTATAACTTTTGGGAGGGTCAGGTTATTACCTGGAGAGATCATTACAAAGCGATTTACAGATGTAATCAGGTATTGGCTAATGTGCCGGATATAGACATGGATGCCGCTGAAAAAGAATTGATTTTAGCTCAAGCTAAATTCTTCAGAGCATTCTATTATTTCAATATCGCTGTTCTTTGGGAAGATGCGCCAATCGTATTGGAGCCATCTAATCCAGATGATTTACCTGCCAAAAGAACCATGGAAGAGATCTTTGCTCAAGTTGAGCAGGACTTAAATGAGGCCGTAGATGTACTTCCTGCTACATGGGATGAGGCGAATGTTGGACGTCCGACAAAAGGTGCTGCTTATGCATTTTTAGCAAGAACATATATGCAACAACATATGTGGCCAGATGCTAAATCAGCACTTGACTATTTCATTTCAGGTGATGGTAAAGATCTATACGGTTTGGTTCCAAACTTCAAAGACAACTTCACTCATATGAATGAAAACAATGTGGAGTCTGTATTCGAAATACAGTTCTCTGATGGCAACTATGGGGGTGGTGATGGTGAAGTGCCTAATGCTAGTATGGGTAACAATAGGGCACAATTCTTCGCTCCAGGTGGTATTGGTTGGTCTGATGGACAGTTGAGATACTGGGTGATTGAGGAGTTCAAAAAAGAACTTGATTTGGATGGTAACCTGGATGAGCGATTGAGACATTCTGCGTTGTATTCTGGTCTGGAGGCTGATTTTGGTGATAAGACTTATAACAGAGATTGGCAGTGGGGTGATCATGATGCGTACTTCAGAAAGTATCAGAGAGATTACTACAGAGACAATGAAGATTACTATTCTCAAGTCAATCTTCGATTGATCAGATATGCGGATATTCTATTGTTATACGCTGAGGTATTGAACGAATTGGGAAATACTGCTGAAGCTTACCAATATGTGGATAGAGTACGTGCTAGAGCAAATATGGCTCCGTTGGCAACAGCTTATCCATCTATCGGAAGTGATCAGGATGCATTCCTTGATCGTTTGAAAATGGAGCGCGTACTAGAACTATGTGGTGAAAGTACCAGATGGATGGATTTAAAAAGATGGGGTGATTTGGATTCACAATCTAGTGTAGATGAAATCGCTCAAAGAGATCCGGACTTCTTCAACTTCGTTGTTGGAAAAACACATCGTCTACCGATTCCACAGGTTGAGGTAGAGAACAACCCTAATCTGGATCAACATCCAGAATACTAAAATTCTTCTTCATACATTTTGGTCATTTGTTAGGGCAGCATCTGCTGCCCTGGCAGGTGTTTTCCAAAAGACAAGCAAAGCGTTATATAAAAAATACTTCTACAGCTCATGAAACACCTTATCCCAGTCTTACTAATAGCACTATTGGCAGCGTGCAGCCCTAAAAAGGAAACTGCCGAATCTCCAGAAAAACCATTTGCCAGATCTGTATGGAATAAAGAACAAGCGAATCTATGGTATCAAGATAAACCCTGGTTTGCAGGAGCTAATTTTAATCCAAGTACAGCGATCAATCAATTGGAAACCTGGCAAGCAGATTCTTTCAATCCAGAAGTGATTGATCGTGAGTTGGGCTGGGCTGAAGGTATCGGAATGAATCTAATGCGGGTGTATTTACATCACCTGGCATGGGAGCAGGATCCCGAAGGATTCAAAAAACGAATGGATCAATATTTGTCGATTGCAGAACAACATGGTGTATCGACCATGTTCGTATTCTTCGATGATTGCTGGAATAATACGTATGCCGCAGGGGTACAACCAGAACCAAAAGTGGGAACACACAACTCCGGATGGGTACAGGATCCTGGTCAATTGATATATGATTCACCAGAGAAGATGACTGATCTTGAAGCCTATGTAAAGGATGTCTTGAAGCACTTCGCTGATGATAAAAGAATCTTGCTTTGGGATTTGTATAACGAGCCAGGTAATTCAGGATATGGTGATCGTTCGATGCCACTTTTGAAAAATGTCTTCCAATGGGGGAGAGAGGTCAATCCGTCACAACCATTATCTGCAGGTGTTTGGAATTTTAAATTGACCAACCTGAATAAATTCCAACTAGAGAATTCGGATGTCATCACCTATCACAACTATCAGGATAGCGCTGCTCATGCACTGATGATTGACTCCCTACAGCAATACGGAAAACCACTATTGTGTACTGAGTACATGGCAAGAACTAGAAATAGCACATTTGAGGCAATCATGCCGATGCTTAAAGAAAATAAGATTGCTGCCATTAACTGGGGTTTGGTAGCAGGTAAAAGCAATACCATTTATGCATGGGATACCCCGATCGAATCTGGTGAAGAGCCGGAAGTATGGTTCCATGATATTTTCCGTCAGGATGGATCTGTTTATAGTCAAGAAGAGATCGATCTTATAAAAGAATTAACCTCCGCTGACTGATTGAGAATTGCAGGTGTGACTTAATCAATGTTTCATTAAAACCACAAAATGATGAGAAAACTCACATCACTCATTCTATTAGTAGTAATGAGCATCTACGCGCATGCTCAAGAAGTTCTGTTAGAGGATACAGACTCATTTTATCCTCGATTAATTCGACTGGCAGCAAATGGAGCTGCCAATGGTCGATTAATTGCCAGTTTCGATGTAATAGGTGCTGGCCATATTTATCAAAGTACAGATGATGGAATCAGCTGGTCGCAAATTGCAACCATCACAGAAAATGGTTTTGCTAATACCTGCTGTAGTGAACTTTATGAGGTGCCAGTGAATATGGGATCTACTACTGCAGGAACACTTTTTTGGGCAGTAAGTGCTCATAATGGAGCCCCTCCGGCAAGTAGAGCGATCAAAATTTACAAGAGTACGGATCAAGGGAATTCCTGGTCGTATTTTTCCACTCCAGTTACAGGAAATACTGGTTTATGGGAAGCAGAATTTGCGATTGATGGCTTTGGTCGATTGGTGATGTATTATGCTTCAGAGGAGCACAAAGGTTCTGGATACAATCAACTAATTGCTCACAAGGTATCTACAGACGGTGGCGCTACCTGGAGTGGCGAGACCTTTGATATAGGTATACCAGATAATGACCAAAGACCCGGAATGCCTACGGTGAGCAAGTTGCCAAATGGAGATTACGTCATGGTTTATGAAATATGCGGTCCAACTTATAGTTGTGATGCGTTTATTCGGTCTTCTGCAGATGGAGTCAACTGGGGGGCTGTCTCCGCTGTAGGGACCAGAATAGAATCTGTTTCTGGTAATCACTTTTCGCATGCGCCTACTGTTACCTGGATTAACAATGGTACGTCGAATGGTGAGCTGCTCGTGGCTGGTCAGGTTCTTAGAAATGGAGCTAATGTGAATGTTGCCGAAAATGGCCAGAAGTACATGGTCAATTCTACGAATGGTACAGGGCTTTGGGCTGAACGATCTGCACCTTTGTTTACACCGAGTGATGGAACCAATCCATGCGGTAACTATAGCTCACAGTATGTTTCTCGCTCAGGTAGTTCAGAGATTATTCAGCTGTCGAATAAAGAATGTCGAGTATTCTCAGGTATTGGTCCATTCAATGCGCCTTTTGCTGATGGAGTTTACAGATTGACTGCAAAACACAGTGGAAAAGCACTGGATGTCAGTGCTTGCAGTGATGCAGATGGTGCCAACGTACAACAATGGCCTTGGGCTGGTGGGGATTGCCAACGATGGAAGATCGAATACCTTGGAAATCGGGAATACAAGATCACTTCACAGTTAAGTGGAAAAGCACTAGAAGTAAATAGCTGTTCAACTTCAAATGGTGGTAATGTACAGCAATGGCCTTGGAATGGTGCTGATTGTCAACGATGGTATATCGAGCCGACAGGTGGAGGATATTTCAGACTGGTTTCTAAGAATAGTGGTAGAGTCCTTGATGTTGATGCATGTTCTGATGCTGACGGCCAAAATGTTCAGCAATGGGAATGGCTAGGAGGAGATTGCCAGCAATGGAAGCTAGAAGCTGTTAGTCCAAATGAGATTCCTTCTGGATCATATAGCATCACATCGAAAAATAGCAATAAGGTATTGGATGTTTCAGGATGCTCTACAGCTGTGGGAGCCAATGTGCAGCAGTGGCCTTGGAATGGAGCCAACTGTCAACGATGGACCATCAATGCAACACCTGATGGCTACTATGAAATCCTGAGTAATGTCAGTGGTTTAGCCTTGGATGTAGACGGTTGCTTGTCTACAAGTGGTAGAAATGTGCAAACCTGGACAAGTTCAGGTGCGAATTGTCAACGCTGGGGATTTGAGGAAGTGGAGCCTGGATACTTCAAAATCATTTCTAAAAATGGCCTGAAAGTGCTGGATGTTTCCGAGTGCTCCACAGCGGATGGTGCCAATGTTCAGCAATGGACGTGGCTAGGTGGCGACTGTCAGCGATGGTCATTACAATCGGTTTCTCAGAGTCAGCGTATTGTGACTGGCGTTGAGGAGTTAGAATCAGAATCAAAGTTGACTGTTTATCCAAACCCTGTTGCTGATGAGGTTCAAATACGATTTGGGAATGAGCGTTCACAGAAAGTTGAATTGAGAATCACCAACACAGCGGGACAAGAAGTTTATTATGAAGAGTTTCAAAGTACAGCCGGGAGTAATTACCATACACTGGATCTTAGCAGTATAAGTAGAGGCATCTACTTTATTTCTATTACTTCAGATGAATTGCAGTACACACAAAAGCTTATTAAAAAGTAAATCATAAAACCGCGGGTCAGTGTATCTGCGGTTTTTTTTTAAATACATCAAGTATGCGTTATTTCATCTTCTTTCTCTTGCGTCTCACAGCAAGTCTGGGATTCTCCCAGAAACTGTCACTTTATGATCTGACTGTTGAGTATAAAACGAACCCAATTGGAATAGATGAAGTACATCCAAGGTTTAGTTGGAAACTGAATGCGGATCGGAATAACACGATGCAATCTGCTTTTGAACTTCAAGTTTCATTGGATAAGGAGTTTAAGAATTTGATGTGGAGTACAGGAAAAGTCGAATCTGATCAATCCATATTAGTGCCTTATGAAGGCCATGATCTTGTACCAAATCAACGCTATTATTGGCGTGTACGTGTGTGGGATAACTTCAAAAAGAGATCGAATTGGATTGCTCCTCAATATTGGGAAACAGGAATGATGAATCCTTCCAATTGGAAGGCAAAATGGATAGAGCCAGTGCAGGAAGAAAAGCATTCTGGTCCAGCAGCAATGGTTAGGAAAGAATTTTCCACGGCAAAAAAGGTGGTTTCAGCAAGAGCTTACGTCTCTGCTCACGGGTTATATGAATTGCATCTCAATGGAGAAGTTGTTGGTGATCACGTGTTTGCTCCCGGGTGGACATCCTATGAAGAACGAGTCCAATATCAAGTGTATGATGTAACATCAAATATCCAACAGGGCGAGAATGTAATAGGAGCATACATTGGTGATGGTTGGTATAGAGGTCAGTTGGCGTGGGGACCTAATAACTGGGCTCATTATGGTCGCAAGATTGGGCTGATTTGCCAGGTAGAAATCACCTATCAGGATGGCTCAACAGAAACCATCGTAAGTGATGAGAACTGGAAGGGTACTATGGACGGCCCGATCATCATGAATAGTTTGTACAATGGTGAGCACTATGATGCTAGAAAGGAAAAATTTGGCTGGGATACCAAAAAGTTTGATGAAAGTGATTGGCAGCAAGTTTCCGTGAGTGCCGAAGGTGCTGAGAAACTGATCAGTACTCAAGCTGTACCAGTAAGGCGGATAGAAGAGGTTAAGCCAGTGAAAATCTGGAAGACGCCAAAAGGAACCCTTGTGGCAGACATGGGACAAAATATGGTGGGATGGATTAAGCTTAAGGTAAATGGACCTGCCGGAAATCAAGTCACCATTCGTCATGCAGAAGTGCTTGATAACGATGGAGAATTTTACACAGCCAACTTAAGAGCTGCTCAAGCTACTTTGAAGTATACTTTAAAAGGTGGTGGAGATGAGGTTTATGAACCTCGATTTACATTCATGGGATTTCGCTATTTAGCAATTGAAGGTTTTCCGGGAGAACTCACGGAAGAGAATCTTACAGGGGTAGTCATTCATTCAGATATGGTGCCGACAGGTACATTTGAATGTTCCAACCCACAACTCAATCAGCTTCAACACAATATTCAATGGGGACAAAAAGGAAATTTCCTTGATGTACCCACCGATTGCCCTCAGAGAGATGAACGACTTGGCTGGACGGGAGATGCCCAGGCATTCGTACGAACAGCTTCGTTTAACATGAATGTCGCTCCATTTTTCACCAAATGGTTGCAGGATATTCCGATTGCTCAGGATTCATCTGGTATTGTTCCATTTGTGGTTCCTTATGTGATGGAGGATTTTCGAGCGTCAGCGGGTTGGGCCGATGTAGTGACGATCGCACCGTGGACCATGTATGAAGTCTATGGAGATCGTCAGATATTGTCGCAGCTCTATCCGGCAATGCAAAAGTACGTGAACTACGTTCAGCAAAGTGCTGGAGATAATTACCTGTGGGAAGGTGGGAGTGTTTTTGGGGATTGGCTGTTTTACAAACCTGAATTAAAATTTTGGACAGAACCTGATGGTCATACTGATCCAGATCTCATTGCTACAGCATTTTATGCATACTCTGTATCCATTCTTGCTAATACAGCGGAAGTGCTTGGTGAAAATGAGGAGGCAGACAACTACCGAAAATTGTTTCAGGATATCAAGAAGGCATTCAATCAAGCTTATGTGACTCCATCAGGCTTAATCCTATCGGATAGTCAAACTTCTTATGTGTTGGCCTTGATGTTTGATTTACTTGAAGATGCGCAGCGTAAAGGTGCAGTTAATAGACTGGTGCAGAACATTAGAAAACGTGGTAATCACCTGTCAACTGGATTTTTAGGGACGCCCTATCTATGTCGTGTATTGTCTGACAATGGACGAGCCGAGGTGGCGTATGATTTATTGCTTCAGGAGACTTTTCCTTCATGGATTTACCCCATCACCATGGGTGCTACCACTATTTGGGAGCGTTGGGATGGACAGAAGCCAGATGGAAGCTTCCAAAACACAGATATGAATTCTTTCAACCACTATGCTTATGGTGCCATTGGCGACTGGATGTATCGTGTAGTAGCGGGAATAGATAATGTGGCTCCAGGCTATAAGGAGTTACTCCTAAACCCACATCCAGACTCGAGATTGGATTATGCTAAAGCATCTTTTGAAAGTAGTTATGGTTTGATTGAATCTTCTTGGAAAATGGATAGCACGGCGCTGGTAATTAATGTGACGATTCCACCAAATACTAAAGCCAAAGTAGTGCTCCCAGATGCAGTTGATAAAGAGGTATTGATGAATAATCGAGCGCTAACTAGCGCTACTAAAATTTCAGGATCAGACCTGGTGCTTCAGCTTGGCTCTGGAAAGTATGAATTTAAAATTTTGAATAATGAGTAATATGAAGTTCCGCGAAACCATTGGAGTAAGTTCTAAATGGGCATATCTTCTTGTGATTCTACTCTTGAACTTTTCGTGTGCTGAAAATGCTGAAAAATCTGATGATGAGCCAGAACCGGAGAAACCACATGAGCCGGTTTTTAGTATCGTATATTTAGCGGATCCAAGTATTTTTAAATCAGAAGATACCTACTATTTATATGGAACCTCGCAAGGTTCACTAGAATCAAAAGGGAAGGGATTTCTAGTATTCACGTCATCTGATTTGACCAATTGGGAAGGGCCAAATGGAATTGCTTCTGGTTTTGCTTTGAGTGAGCAAGCTGCTTTTGGTAACACGGGATTTTGGGCTCCCCAAGTCCTGCATTATGAAGAAGAATTCTACATGGCCTATACAGCCAATGAACAGATTGGTGTTGCCAGAAGTAGTGATCCATTAGGGCTGTTTACGAACAATGGTACTTCGATTGATGACTCGCAAAAACAAATAGATCCATTTATTTTCATAGATGACGATGGAACGAAATATCTCTATCATGTCCGCTTACAAGATGGTAATCGAATCTATGTGGCAGAGATGAACGATGATTTAACATCTATCAAATCAGAAACCTTGCAAGAAATCATTGCCGCTGAAGATCCATGGGAAAATACAGAAAATGCTTCCTGGCCAGTAGCGGAAGGTCCAACAGTCTTTAAGGCAAATGGGCAATATTATTTGATCTATTCAGCAAATGATTTTCGAAACCCAGATTATGCTGTTGGATATGCTACAAGTGATCATCCTTTGGGGCCATGGATTAAATCAATAAATAACCCTATCATCCATGGGAATGATTTCGGTGAGAGAGGAGCAGGACATGGGGATTTGATTATGGATGGAGAAGAACTGAAATACGTTTTACATACTCACTTTTCAACCAATGCTGTACATCCACGAAAGACGGGAATTATCAATTTGATATTTAATGAAGAAGAATTGTCAGCAGAAGTAGATAGTTACAGAGTACTTGAGACTGAATTATTCTAACCTTTATGACTAAGTGATTTTGATGAATTAAAGAGTATATACGATCACACCTGCGGATGGCTTTACTGTGGAAGAGCTTCGGTTTGGAAATGGTAAGCCATCCAATGTTTAAAATGATTTGAAAAGATGAAATACCTACTAACAATCTTACACACACTGATGATCGGTGTGGTAGCTATGGCACAACAGCCAAACCCTCCAGGACAGGTCAAACCTGGGGAGAAACCCGTCAATGAAGCGTATCTTTTTGCGCACATGACTCACCAGGATTATGGTGAGTTGTATTACAGTGTCAGCTTGGATGGCTTGCATTGGTACAGGTTGAATGCTGGCAAAAGGGTGTTTGAAGATTATCATGGTCATCCGGATATTGTAAAAGGGCATGATGGAAGGTATTACATTGCTGGAAATGAAAGTGATGCTTCTCCTGATATCAACATTTGGGTTTCGGAAGATTTGATCAGCTGGAAAAAGCATAGTATGTATACACCTGATCTGAAAAAGACTCCAGGTTATAGTGAGGCATTGCAAAGAATTGGAGCTCCAAAGCTTTTTTATGATGCGCCAAGTAAGCAATATGTCATGACCTGGCACACGCCTCATCAAGAAGGTACTCGAGAAGATCCAGAGCGCTATTGGGCTAGTCAACGAACCTTGTATGTGACCTCAAAGGACCTGAAAACATTCTCCAAAATTCCACATCGATTGTTGGATTGGGATATGGGGACTATCGATGTGTTCATTAGAAATGCAGAAGGTAAATACTGGACGGTCATCAAAGATGAGCGCTATCCGACATTGGATTGGGTGACAGGTAAAACGATTCGAATTGCTAGTTCAGATAACTTATTTGGACCTTATGAAAACCTATCTGATCCTATCAGTCCTAATTTCCGAGAAGCACCTATGTTGATTCCTTCACCAGACGGTGAAGTGTGGTACTTGTACTTTGAGCAATATCCGGGAGTATCTTATGGATTGTCTGTAGCGGATCAATTGGATGGTCCCTGGTATCAGATCTCTGGCTACACCTTCTTCGCGGATTGGGATAAGTATTCATTTCCTTCTAAGGTGCGTCATGGATGTATGATTACTATCAGTAGAGAAGAATATGACCAATTGGTTGATGCCTTCGGAATTGAAAAAGAATAAGAATTTGATAATCGGTATTGGGTGAATTCACATAAACGTTTAAATTACGTTTATTAAACAATGTCAAAAATGAGAAGAACCTATTTTCTTTCACTTCTTGTATTATCAACACTTATTTATTCCTGTCAAGTGAAAACAGCAACCGAATCATTGAATTATACCGAAATCAGAAAGGCTTTTCAATCTGAAGTAAATGGTAAACCGGTAGACCTTTATTTGTTAGAAAACGCTAATGGAATGAAAGTAACCATCACTAATTACGGTGGTAAAATCGTTCACATGATAGTGCCAGACAAAGAAGGAGAGCTTGTGGATGTAAATCTTGGTTATGATAATCTGGATGGTTATTTAAAAACATCTGAAATCTATTTCGGATCATTGATTGGGCGATATGGAAACAGAATCGCTGGTGGAAAATTCACCATTGATAGTGTAGAGTATACGCTTGCGCAAAACAATGGACCTAACAACCTTCATGGTGGTAAAGTAGGGTTCAACAATGTGGTGTGGGATGTGAAATCATCCTCCCCAAAGAGCATTACTTTGGCCTATACTTCAGCTGATGGTGAAGAAGGTTTCCCAGGAGAACTTGCGGTTACGGTGACTTATGAGTTGACCGATCAAAATGAGATCGTAATGACGTATGATGCGACTACCGATAAGGCAACACATGTTAATTTAACAAACCATGCTTTCTTTAACTTGAATGGTGATGGCAGTGGAACAGTAAATGATCATGTGTTAATGGTGAAAGCGTCTAACTACACGCCAGTGGATGAAACATTGATCCCTTTAGGTGAAAATGCGTCAGTTGAAGGAACTCCATTTGATTTCAGAACGCCTACCGCGATTGGAGCTAGAGTAGATGTAAAAGATGAGCAGCTAGGATATGGTAATGGTTATGACCATAACTTCGTATTGGATAAAGGTATTACGGCAAGTCCTGAGTTGGTTGCTACCATTAAGTCAGAGCAAACAGGAATCGAGTTGGATATCTTGACAACAGAACCTGGACTTCAGTTTTATGGAGGGAACTTCCTGAATGGATCTGAGACAGGTAAGAATGGCACTTATAATTTTAGAGGTGCTTTCTGTTTGGAAACACAACACTATCCAGATACACCAAACAATCCTAACTTTCCGACTACCTTATTAAAGCCAGGAGAGCAGTACCATACAGTGTCTATCTATAGATTCTAATATAACTTTTAAAATAATTGATAATCAGACTCTTACGGGTCTGATTATTTTTTTATTGACTATCTGGTGCAAGTCAAACCGCTAAAAATGAATTTATAAACGTGGATGATACGTGTAATAATTTCAATAATCTTCACTAGATTTAAGCTTGATTATAATTTAAGGGTACTAATAAAACTCTAAATTATTAATTTCACAAAACTTGAAACGAGGCGGTAAAATTCGGAAGTTAAATCACGATGCAGATTTCAAAGCGTGGTTTGAAGGGATCTATCAAGATCACTTTGAGAGATTATTCCGTTATGCCTACACCATCACCAAAGATCAGCAAATGGCAGAAGACGTTGTTTCAGAAGTCTTCACCAATATCTGGCACAAAAAACCTGATTACAATACCATTAAAGAGTTGAGTTCGTATTTGCATGTTTCTGTGAAGCATTTAGCGATACGAATGGTCTCTAAAGATCCAGGAAAATTCACCTATTCTACATACGACGAGACACTGCAGGTATCAGATGCTATTGATCCTGAGGATATTCTGTTGGGTGAAGAGCTGAAGCAAGTGGTTGATGAAGTCATCGAGAACCTGACACCACACAGCAAGTTGGTGTATGATATGGCTCGTAACAAAGGCATGACCTATGATCAAATAGCTGTGGAGCTAGGAATTTCTAAAAAGACTGTAGAAAGCCATATGTACAATGTACTTAAGAAGATCAAAGAGGCATTACAGAAACATTTCGCAGATTCAGGAGTGAGCTATCCTTATTTTACCAATATTGGCTCTATTGCAGCGCTCGTTGCTACGGCTGTAGCTCAATCTATTCATTAGAAATTATTCAACATTTCAGGGTATTCATTGAATGAGCTTACGATTCTTAAGCTGATTTATTGATTTAATTGTATT
>CAXEKM010000434.1:0-2572 GCA_963996645.1 uncultured Marinoscillum sp. | reverse complement strand
TGTTGCTGATCACTGGTGATCGTGAATTGGAAATGCTGGGCAGATATGAAGAAAACGCTTACATGATGCGAATGATGCGCGTTGCTGGCCATCAGGATACGCGTCTGATGGAAATGGATGGCTATGGACATGGCATGACCTACCCGGCTTTTCCATTACTAGTTAATGAAGTTAATCGAGTTAAAAAATTGATTTATCCAGAATCAAAATGACCAGATAAGGTATTTGGAAATATCAAAATAAATCCTGTAATTCAGGTTGTTAACCAACAAACTATTCTCAAATGACTGCAGGATACATCATTGCTCTCGCTTGTGCCATATGGGTGATCTATGACGTGGTAGCCAAACAATCTCGAATGAGTGGAGGCTCCAAACTTCTTTGGATCATATTCGCACTTATTTTCAACATCATTACTGCCATTGTCTACTATTTTGTTGTCAAGAGAAAATAGACAAACCGCTAATCGATTATCTAACAATTACTAACCAACAAAATGAAAATCCTTAAAATTTTAGGCATACTCGTTGCCGTTGTTATCCTATTGATCATAGTGGGTATTTCTTACATAAAGGTAGGCTTACCGAATGTAGGAGAAGCTCCAGAAATGAGCATTAAAGAAACCCCTGAAGTACTGGCACGAGGAGAATACCTTGCAAATCATGTAGCTGTATGCGTGGATTGTCACTCCAAGAGAGACTGGACAACATTTTCGGCACCTTTAGTTCCTGGAACATTTGGTCAAGGTGGTGAAGTATTTAATCATGACTTTGGGTTTCCGGGTGTATTCACTTCCAAAAACATCACCCCAACAGGTGTAAAAGACTGGACTGATGGTGAGTTATACCGATTAATCACAACAGGTGTAACTAAATCCGGTGAGCCTATATTCCCAGTAATGCCATATGGGTCTTATGGTAAAATTGCGAAAGAAGACATTGAAGCGATTATCGTTTACTTGAGAAGCCTGCAACCTATCGACAATGAAGTTGCCGCTTCTGAAGCGGACTTCCCAATGAGTCTTATTTTAAATACCATTCCTCAACCAGCTAATCCACAACCTATTCCCGACAAATCTGATCAGGTAGCCTATGGCAAGTACATCATGACTGCTGCTGCCTGTAGCGATTGCCATACGCCTCAAGATGATAAAGGTCAACGCTTGATGGACAAATACATGGCTGGTGGTTTTGAGTTTAAACTACCTGGATATGGAGTTGTGCGTTCTGCAAACATTACTCCTGATGCTGCTAATGGAATAGGATCTTGGAATGAAGACTTTTTCGTACAGCGTTTCAAAGCATATGCTGATTCCTCTTATGTACCTCACAAAGTTGGTAAAGGTGAATTCCAAACAGTGATGCCGTGGATGATGTATTCCGGCATGGAAGAAGAAGATTTAAAAGCAATTTATGCGTATCTTACCTCTTTGGATCCGAATCCAAATAAGGTTGAAAAATTCACATCAGAGGTGACAATGTGAGCAACTTAACCCGCGGATCTTTTATAAGCCATTCTGACCGAGCTGTCAGAGTGGCTCTTTTTTTTATTGCCCATTGTAAGAAAACAGAAATTGTGACAACTAATTAATTGAACCAAACATCTACATATGGCTCTTCAATTGATTAGTAAGAAAAGAAATTACATCTTATCAAAAGATGACCGGCCGCTTGGTTTACTCTTATTCCCAAAGTGGTATTCGCACAATGCCGTGCTAGAACTGAATAACAGAAAGTACGAATTAAATAAAAACGGTATGTGGTCAAGCACTTATACCGTTCGTACTGGAGGATTCAATATTGGAAAAGTGAAAATAGATTGGAAAGGAGGTTTGAGTCTGGAAATTGAAGACAATAACAGAAAGCCCATTAAGCTTGGAATCAAGCATAAGGGATTTTTAAAAACCAAATTCATCATCACAGATGAGTCTAAAAATCAAATAGCTCTTCTATCTAGTGCAAAAAATTGGATGAAAATGAAAAGTGATTTTGAGATAGAAGAAATAGAACCTATCCAAAACCTCGACATGAATCTCGCTTACCTGTTAATTGTATTTTGCATTAACTTGTACCTTTCGAATATGGCTGCAGCTGGTGCTTCCGGTGCAGTGGGTTAACTAATACAACTATGGTTGAAATTAATGGGAAACAGTATAAAGTATGGACATGGAAACATGGCAGCATGCTTCACTACATCATCAATCCTGGTATTGCAATTAATGAATTAATATTTGGCCAAAGGACACCTCATAAAATTTACTTCGAGCAAGTAGAAAATAAACCACTAATGGAGCGTCAATATATCAGGTGTCAGCATTGCGAAACCATGCATGATGGCAGAATCTGGTCAAGCCAAAATAAAACAGCATTCAAAAACTGGTTCGGATTATATTGCCCTACGTGCGGAGAAGTAATTCCTTGTTTAAGAAACGCTACTGCCTGGCTCCTGTTAGCGGTTACATACCCTCTTTGGTTTTGGTGGATAGATAAATGGAAAAACAATTGGCTAGCAAAACAGCCAGCCAGATATGAACACGTTGATGTACAGAAAATAACTGTTAGTAAAACCAACT
>CAXEKM010000433.1:0-5492 GCA_963996645.1 uncultured Marinoscillum sp. | reverse complement strand
TTCATTGCCATTGGTATGCATCAATTTCATTATTAATTTATCTTCTGGGCCTTGTTGTTCATAAATCGCCTGGATCAATTCCTGAAGCCTAAAATCCCAGTCTTCTGCTAAAACTGCAAGACCTTCTCTTTCATCATCAAACTCTACATGAAGGTAAATATTGAAGTCTTCACTTTCATCTTCCAGTTCTATTTGATCAAGGTCATCACGCAGGTTGTCCACCCACACTTTGCCTAAAGATCCTTGCCAGCTAAAATCATCGTTTTCACTGTAACCTTCTTCTTCGATCTCTTCCAAAGTGATTTGCTCTCTATTCATGAATTCCAATTCATATCGAATATCAAGAGAGTTCTCATTGAAAGTAAGATCCAGGGTATATGCAAAAGCAAATGGAGGGGGTAACTGAAGGGTTTGGTAAGATACTTTTACGTTCATGGGTGTTTGATTAACTCAAGCGTTTCTTTTCTATTGATTTTACCACTTTGGGTATATCGGAATTGATTTAGGTAATGAATTTCTTTTGGTCGCTTGTATCGATCTATCAAAGAGAAATCCATTATAACTTCATTTTCTGTCTCGATGAGCAATATTGCTTTTTCACCGAGTGTGTCATCTTCAATTCCAGCCACAAAGAAAGGGAATTTGATTTGGGAACTAAGCTGCTCTTCCAAGATTTCTGGATGAATTTTAATACCACCTGAATTGATTGTGAAATCCGCACGTCCTAACCACTCAAATGCTGAGTCTGAAATGATATTTACAACATCATTGGTTTGAATCCATTGATTGTTGGTAATGGTTCCCTTTAACCTAAGGCATTGTCTGTCATCCACAGCCATCTGAACATCTCCTAAAGTATGATAGGACGTTTCTCTCTTAGATAAGTTTTTCAATGCAATATGACTGGCAGTTTCTGTCATGCCATAGGTCTGGTAAACGTTGAGATAAGGAAATTTGGCTAATTTGTTAATGTAATTAGCCGATAGTGGGGCGCCACCAATCAAGATGGTTTTGAATTGATTGAGTTTGTCTGGTTGTTGATCAATAAGACTTTGAAGCTGTAGGGGTACCATGGAGGTAAGATCAAATGTTATGCCTTTAGGAAGCTGCTTAAAGGAGGAACTTGCAGGAATTACCGTTAGATCCATTTCCTGGATTAAAGATCTAATGATCACCATTAATCCACCGATGAAATCAGGGTTAATACAAAGTAGGGAAGAGCTGAATGAATTTGAAGGATCGAGAAAGGATAAGGATGACTGAGCACTATACATAAGCTGCTCTCTATACAGTTGAATAGCAGAAGGTTGGCCTGTAGATCCTGAAGTTGTTAAGTCAAAATATGGGGTATTGTCTTGCCAGGTTGTTATAACCTTAATGACTTTTTTTTCGTCTTCAGAGATATTTTCGTTTATATTTCTGCTTATTAGCTGACCTAAGGTTAGCTTTTGTTTTTCTAAGTGGATCAACATATTAACTCAATCTAGCTTGCAAGATTCTGAATCTATACTGGTAGAACGTTTGCGCAACAAAGATAAGCGTGCATTTGAACTTGTCTTCAATGAATACTATGGACTTATGAAAGCATACGCCATGCGGTTCATGGATGAAATTGAAGAAGCAGAGGAAATTGTACAGGATGTCTTTGTCAAGTTTTGGGAAAAGTGTGACAGTCTAGCAGCAGACTCATCAGTTAAGAGTTATTTGTACCGCTCTGTTCATAATACCTGCCTCAATTACATCAAGCATCAAAAGGTGAAGGATTCTTACCGCCAATATATCATTGGGTTTATGGAGGAAGCACAGGAGTCAGAATATGCCCCCGAAAAACCTAATGTGGAAGGTAGAATTCTACAAGAGATTGATCAATTGCCACCAAGATGTGCAGAAATATTTAAGTTGAGTAGATTTGAGGGATTGAAGTATCAGGAAATAGCTGATCATCTGGAAATTTCGATTAAAACAGTGGAAGTTCAGATGGGAAAGGCTTTAAAAGTACTGAGAGAAAAACTTCAGGACCTTAAAGTAATGGAATGAGGCTTCGTCTGTCTGTTTTTGGTTTACTATTCATTTGGGTATTAAGTGATATTAATGCACAGGTCAAAGACAGTCTTGATGTATACTTGAAAGATGTTGAACTTGAAGTTATTCTGGATAGTATTTCCTTGAAAACCGGATACTTTTTCTCCTATAATGCCAATATAATGCCCAATGGCAGTTTGTTTACCATTGATAAAAAGCATATTTACATAGATGATTTACTTGCTAACCTGTTTATAGGGACCAATCTTGAATTTTCTAAAATAGAAGATCAAATAATATTAAGAAAAGTCATTCGGGACAGTGAAGGTAATAAGCGTCTAAATACAATCATAACCGGATGGGTAAAAGATGGAAATACTCAGGAACCTGTTTTCGGTGCTCATGTATATGTGAATGGTTCTACTATTGGAACATATACAGATAGTGAAGGTAATTATGAGCTAAAAGGTTTAAAACCTGGTAACTATCAAGTGGTTTTTTCTCATATTGGCTATGCTCCGTTAGCGTTTGAAATCAATTCTCAAGAACCCTCGGCCTATGCCATTAATGCCAGTTTAGAAATGGCTACCAATATGTTGAATGATATAGAAATTTCATCATTGCCACTAGTTGGCGAAGATGAATGGATTCACTTCTATAAAAAATTCAGTGAAGAATTTATTGGTAACTCAAACAACGCAAATCGATGTTCCTTTTTAAATCCTGAGATTATAGAATTTTCATTTTCAGATAGTTTGGAAACCTATGAAGCAGTAGTAAAAGAACCCTTGATAATGGAAAATAGAGGTCTGGGTTATACGGTGCTGTTTGAAATAGATTATTTTGAGAGTAGTCCAAGTTCGACACGATTTCATGTAAGAGCCTCTTTTGATGAATTGGAGGCAGACAACAGAAGAACGAAAAAACGGTGGAAGAAAAATCGACAGAAAAGTTTTTTAGGTTCTACATTTCATTTTATGAGGTCTCTCATGCGAGATAATTTAAAAGCTGAAGGATATGAAGTTTATTTATTGAATAGTTCAGGTCTTGATGGTGCCTATAAACATGTGTCTGGAAAAGATGACTTAATTTTGACGGATAGATTTGGGAGATTTTACCTCGATTTTGAAGGTAGTTTGATTGTTGAGTATCAAAAAGAGTTTAATCATCCTTCATATGATGGATCTATAACGAATGTTTCAGAGAAACAGTTATTGGGACGCAAAGTTCAGTATACGAATTCTAATATGCATGATATTCAAACAAGCTCCATTACATTGGAGAAGAGAAAAGTTAGATTATTAAAAAATGGTCAGATTGCTGAGCCTGAAGAAGTACTGTTTTATGGATACTGGAGCTGGGAAAGAATGTCAGAACTCATGCCAATTGATTATAATCCAAAATCAGATAATTGATCAACAATAATAAGGGGATACCTACTTCAGTTTGTTAATGAAGCATAGTAAAAAAGAAATGGAAGAATTATTAGCTAAATATTTTTCAGGTAACGCCTCAAGTGAGGAGAAAGATGAAGTGGTGGAATGGAGAGGAGCTAGCGAGGAAAATGCCAAATTTTTCCTGGAATTTAAGGCAAGCTGGGCGTCAACTTATGTTAATGATAGACCAAATCAAAATGTCTTGAGTCAAATAATAGGGGAAGATATAACTCAAAATGAGACCGTTATAAAAGTAGTGCCAATATGGCAGCAGAGACCTATTCAAGTTGCCGCATCTGTAGTTGTTATCATTGGTTTACTTTTCGCGCTACTTCAACCAAACTATGAAGATCAACCTTGGGGAGAGGTGTTAAGTGAAAAAACCGTTTTCAAATTGCCTGATGGTTCTTCTGTTACAGTGCATGAAGGAGGTAGTCTCACTATGGGTAATTTCGAGGATGTAAGGTCTGTTGAAATGACTGGTAAAGCTTATTTTGATGTGGCTCGCGATGAGGAAAAACCATTTTTAATACAAACTAAAAGCTCCCAAGTACGTGTTTTGGGTACATCATTTGTTGTAAACTCCAATGAAGAAAATCTCGTTACAGAAGTGCTAGTTGAGTCTGGGTTGGTAGCTTTCGGTCAAAACGAAAAATACTTTGGGAAGAATACAATGGAAATTCAGCTAAAACAAGGTGAAATGGGTATTCTGGCAGTAGGAGAGAAAGGAATAAAGAAAAAGAAAATAGCCGATGAAAATTATCTTGCATGGCAAAATCAAGTATTAACTTTTAGGAGGACCAGGCTGAATAACGTGGTTGATGTTCTTGAAGATGTTTATGGAATCAATGTAACCTTTGAGAACCCTAAAATGGCCGGATGCTATCTTACAGCAAAATACAATAAGAAATCTGCAGATGAAGTCGTGAAGTTGATCGCTGAAACGTTCAACATGACTTATGAAATAAAAGGTAATATGGTGGTTTTTGATGGAAATGGCTGCCGCTAACAAAACTGGTAATTAAGTAATGTAAAGCCATGCTGATGTCAGCATGGCCTTTTTATTTTACCGCTGCCTTCACAGCTTTAAATACCTCGGAGTTCGTATCTGGATCTGTGAATACTTCAACAAGCTTTGCTCCACGATTGTCTTTGTGAATGGACTTGAGTGCTTTTTCAAGTGAGTTAGCATCTTTCACTCCATGATAATCAAAGCCATATTCCAAAGCAGAGTATTTAGCCGTATGGCTGTGTCTGGTTTCGAAATGCTTCTCTAACTCCGGTAGGTTAGCCGGTCCATTGATTAATCGGAAAATGCCACCACCAGCGTTATTGAATACGACAATCTTCAAATTATCCATTTGATAGGGATGGAAGAATGCATTGCGATCATAGAAGAAACTCAAATCGCCTGTTAAGAGATAGGTCGAGCGCTCTGTAACTAGTGAGTGACCAACTGCCGTACCATTCGTACCATCTATGCCGCTTGTTCCTCGGTTGCAGAAGATTTCAATATTCGGATTTAGTTGTTGAATGAAATTGGCAAAACGGACGGGCATACTATTCGCCAGATGAATGTCTGATCCAGCAGGTATGCTTTTGATGACTTCATAAAATGCTGTGAATTCACTCCAGTCCAACACTTCCAATGCTTTATTCAGCTTACGCTTTGTCTTAGAGTCTTCTATTTGCCAGTTTTGAATGAAATTGCTTGTTACTTGTTGATTAAACTGCTCTTTAGCAGACTGATGATCCAGAGAAGTTAGAAAAGCTGTAGGATCAGAAGTGATAACGGAAGTCAAGGACTGGAACGTATCTGCCTGATTCAGTTCTGGACTGATCTGCCAAAGCATTTCCGGTTTATGTTTTCTTATGAATAGCTTGAGATTTTTGCTAATGACTGATTTGCCAATCGTGATAACTAGTTCAGGCTTTAAACTATCAGCAAGTTTTTGTTCTATCCCAGCGAGGAATAAATTGTGATGTCTAATAGCATCAATGGTAGAAGTATTAGAGATAACATCCGCTACTATC
>CAXEKM010000432.1:0-1779 GCA_963996645.1 uncultured Marinoscillum sp. | reverse complement strand
CTAAATAACTCATCACTATCACAAAGTTCTGTTGCATTTATTATTTCATCAAAAATATTTGTAAAAATCTTGTATTTGTGAATTTCTTTTTCAAAATAATTTTTACCAGAAAATGGATTAGTTGTTGTTTCATTTTCTCCTTCTCCATCCTCATCTTCTCCATCTAAATCAGACTGTTCATTTTCTATCTCTGATGTTTCATTATTTTCATCTACTCCTGATTCTAATCCTTCACCTTCTTCATCCTCAGAAGCAATTGATTTACCTCTAAGAGCTCTTGGTACTTCAATACCCATGATAGTAACTAATGGGCTGTTCAAGATTTCGAAGTTTTCTGAAGGGATCTCACCAACTTTGATTGATTTACCAAGACCAAGTTTAGAAACATTTGCCTCGATAAATTCTGGCATATCTTTCGGTAATGCCTTGATGGTAAGGAATCTCAATTTCTTGATCAATTTACCCCCTTGTTGGATACCTGGAGGTGTTCCCACAGGTCTTACAGGGATGTCCATTTTGATCTTAGTTCCACGGAACAACTGAAGGAAATCAGCGTGCATGATGATTTCACTTACAGGGTGGAATTGGATATCCTGAAGAATAGCCTCATAGATGTCGCCTTCAATGTTAAGGTTTACAAAGTGAGCTTCATCGGTATAGACTAAGTCTCTGAAAAGAATCATTGGAGCGTAGAAGTGAATTTGCTCTTCGCCACCATAGATGACAGAAGGAACATAACCTTCAGCTCTGAGTCTCTTAGCTTCAGTCTTGCCGAGATTTGCTCTTTTAAACCCTATAATCTCAACAGTTTTCATAATTGTTATATTAAATAGTTAAAAGAATTCTTAATTAAATAAACAGTGCACTGATTGATTCGTGATCATGTACTTTTCTAATCGCTTTTGCGAAAAGGTCAGCTACTGTCAATACAGTGATTTTGTCACTTTTTTGTTTCAAAGCAATAGTATCTGTCGTGATCATCTCATCCAGATCAGATGCATCGATGTTTTCGTAGGCTTTACCTGAAAGAATAGGATGGGTACATACTGCACGTACAGAAGTAGCACCTTTATCTTTTAGTAGGTTAGCTGCTTTGCAGATGGTTCCAGCTGTATCAGCCATGTCATCTACAAGCACTACGTCTTTTCCTTCCACGTCTCCAATTACTTGCATAGATGCAATTTCGTTGGCACGTTTACGGTGTTTATCACAAACCACCATGTCTGCTTCAAAGAACTTAGCAAAAGTTCTAGCTCTTGCTGTTCCTCCCACATCCGGGGACGCGAAGATAAGGTTGTCAAGATTTAAATTCCTGATATAAGGCACAAAAATAGCTGATCCGTCCAGGTGATCAACAGGAATGTCAAAAAATCCCTGAATCTGACCAGCGTGAAGGTCCATTGTCATTAGACGATGAGCTCCTGCCGCAGTTAAGAGGTTCGCCATCATTTTCGCTGCAATAGCAACCCTTGGTCTGTCTTTTCTGTCCTGTCTCGCATAACCGAAGTAAGGTATTACCACAGTGATGTATTTAGCACTTGCTCTCTTTGCTGCATCGATCATAAGCAATAGCTCCATGATGTTGTCAGAAGGAGGAGTAGTAGACTGAATGATGAAAAGGTCTGTGCCTCGGATGGACTCATTGTAGCTGAAGTTTAGCTCGCCATCACTAAATTTTTGTGAAGTAGATTTACCAAGTGGTTTGCCGTAGATGTCTGCTATTCGGCTAGCCAAATCTGCGTTTCCTTTTCCTGCAAATAATTTTACTGAGGACATGGT
>CAXEKM010000431.1:0-2513 GCA_963996645.1 uncultured Marinoscillum sp. | reverse complement strand
TTCCAATAATTGTTTAGGTAGGACAAATGTGCTATTCCGGCTTTTAAGTTGTTGTCTGGCTTTAGAATATTGGTATATCCATAACTTTTAGCCGTTTTTGGCATCACTTGCATGAGTCCAACTGCACCAACCCAGGATTTTTCATTCGGGTCAAACCTTGATTCCTGAAATACCTGAGACGCTAAAAAGCGCCAGTCCCAATTGATGGTTTCTGCATTGCTTTGGATCACCTCATCATATTCGGAAATTCGATTTCCTTCCTTGCTGTAAAGATCACTTTTCACTCGAGTGGTAAAGGCTCGCTGATTTTTAAAATACTTATTATATATGACATAAAAGTCTGTTTCATCTCGTTGTGATTTTAGCCAGGAATCTACCCTTTCTTTAAGTGCCGGACTCGTTTTTCGAACAGCCCAGGCAAGTTGCTGCATGACTCCAACAGTTGTTTCAATATCGATATTCTGATAATAGCTCGCATTGATATTGGCAATGTTATAATCTGCAATCGTGTAACCGATCTCTCCACGACTCACTTTTTTGATAATCTCATCTGTAGATAGATTTCCATCAACATATTGTATGTCAATATCTCCTCCTAATTCATTTTCAAGATTCTTTAAACGCTCACGGTACGAAGAGTTTTTTCTAACCGATATGGGTAACCCGATTAATTTAATAGGGTTTCTCACCAATTCGTCTTCTATTTCATGAAGTTTCATGTCTCTCCAGTTGTCTGGTTTTCGTTGTACCAGTACCTGATGCGTAAAGTTCAGTGGTAAACTAAAATCAACGTATTGCCTTCTGCTTTTAGTCACGGTAAGATTGTAGGTAATGATGTCACCTTTACCAGCTATGAGCATGTCAAAGATTTCATTGATATCCTTCGCAATGATCATTTCTAATTCGACATCCAGGTGGTTGGCCAAGCGTTTGGCTAACTCATATTCATATCCCATAGGTTGCCCTTTGTATAGGAAATAGGAAGTGGCCGAATAAGTTGTGATTGCTTTTAAAGTATCTCGTTGAATGATTTCTTCCAGATCAGCGATGTACCGACTGCTTTCTTCAATTTTCTTCAAGAAAGAATCAGTAAACTCATCTTCGACATTCGATCGGAATCGATTATTAGACTCAATAGAGCTCGATTGAGAGCAGCTCATTATTAATGTAAAACAAACTATTATAGTAAGAATCTTCTGCGTAAATGCTATCATATGAAAATGGAGGTTGCACATGAAGTGTACCCCAATATTTAAGTTGGTTCAGTATGACAACAGATAAGAAGCCTTAGTTTTTTAATTAACTCATTGATTAATAATTGATTAGGGGTTTATGTGTGTTATTTTGGACACGTTTTTGTATACGGAATGCCGGTGCCAACAAATTCTACCCATTCTTCTTCAGTAAGGTCTCTACTTACTAATTCGCATACTCTATCAGCCAATTCTTCAGGATCAACTGGCCAAAAACGAATAGAATTGTCTCTTGATCCGGAGATGACTCTTTTCCCGTCAGGAGAGAAGCATGCTGACATCACCCAGTCCTCATGATCGTCTAAGACAAGAGGAAGTTTGCGTGGGTCATTGATGTCCCATACTCTCACAGAGCCATCTCTACTCGCAGATAGTAATTTGGTGTTGTCAAAATTGAAATCCACGTCTGTAATGGCTGACTGATGACCACTAATGATACGTATCATTTGGTGCTTGATAAGGTCGTATAATACTACATCACCTTTTTCTCGTCCCAGGGCTAGCGTTTTAAAGTCAGAACTAATGGCCATTTTATTCACAGCAAATGCTTCTTCGATGTACAATTTTCTAGCCAACGTATCTTCCCAAAATTGAATATTTCCTTGTGACGTACCTACCAAGATTTCATCATTTGATTTGTTTACTTCCATCGTAGTGACTTTGTCCATTGTTCGTCCAATTACTTGCTCGTTACCAAATCCTTTGATTTTGAGTTCTCCTTTTTTGGTCACTACGGCTACTTTGTTCTCGCCAGCCATGAATACTCCAGACTGAACTAATTCAGTGTCTTTGGCCACAGCTGGTCTTTCATCATTGGAGTCTTGAGTTCTATTATCCAAAATGATGATACCTTGATCTTTTGTAACTACCAAAATCCAATTACCATCATCGGAGATGTCAAGAGAACGGACTAAGTACTTCCCTTCATAAATTACTTCAGGTGTGTTAAACTCTTCTTCCAGCTTCCATCTTAAGACTTTACCGTCTGAGCCTGCGGTGTAAAAGGTATTCTCATCTGTGCCATATTGAACAGACATGACTGATTCATCATGACCTAATGCTTGATTATACGAGCGTTTATTGACAGGGTCATATCCCAGGTATTTGTTCGCATAGTACAGGGATTGATAAACATTTAAATGCGAAACCAGGCGATCACCAGGATTTTCAATCCAAAAGTTATAGGCTTGTCGGGCAACTAGAGCCTTCTTTTCAGGAAAATAGGAAGGAGTCAATAATGAACGTTGAGCCATTGACTGG
>CAXEKM010000430.1:0-4785 GCA_963996645.1 uncultured Marinoscillum sp. | reverse complement strand
GGTCAATAGCCATTTTAGCTATCGCCTTATTCTTTTTACAACCTTATCAGTATCGAAAAAAGGAGTCTACAAAGGCAGCCTCGATAAGCAAATCCTCCTCCCCTGACTCCCTGCGACGAGCTGGATACCAAATCCTTAACAATCCATCAGACTTATTTGGCAATACCTTTTCGGAGTTGGTATTATTAGACACCGGATTAGCTCCATGGCAGTTAAAGACTATACAAGTAGAAAAAATCATCACTCAACATCGACCTGTAACTGGGCTATTAAACTTTCAATTCGAGCAAAACATTTTACAAGGAAAGAATACTTCCCTGAAGATAACTTCACACTTTGAAGACAACTGCACCCTGTACCTGTTGGACGGAAAATTCATTCTGGATTCAACGAGTCTGAATACAGGAAACCAGCAGACAACCTTCGATTTCACTCCGAAGGCATCTGGCAATTTCACTTACCAGGTCATTGCTACTATTGGTACGGAAACAATTAGTAAAGAAACATTACCATTTACAGTAAAACGAGCAGAACAGCCTGCAGTGCTCATGCTCCAGAGCAATCCAAACTTTGAAGCACGATTTATCAAAAACTATTTGGGTGATTTCGGGTACTCGGTTAATTCCAGAACCAGAATTTCAAAAGACCTATTTAATGAGGAATTTATCAATACCTCTCGAAAAAACTTTAAAAGAATCACCTCCTCTCTTTTAGAACAGTTTCAATTAATCATTCTAGACAAGACAGCCTTCAATCTTTTAAGCAGTGGTGAAAAACAGCTAATCAAGGACCTTAACAAAGTTGGTAATCTGGGTATTCTGTTAATCAACACGGCACCTGCTGAGATGAACAATCTTTGGACTTATGCTCCTACCAGTACTGAATCCACTATAGAGATTAACGGGATTAATTTTGAAACTGAAATCATTCGTAGTTTTCCTACGATTAAATCCATCAACAAGACGATTGGCTACTTTGAGCTTAATGGAATTGGGAAAATTGGATTGATAACGGTTGAGAGTCTATATCAACTAGTATTACAAGGGCAACAGCCTGCTTACAACACGGTCATTCAACAACTCACAGAAAACCTACTTCCATATCAGAAAAAAGACGGTTTTATTGAATTAACCAACACTCCAAGATTACATGAAAAGACGAATGTTCATTTCACCGCCTCCTTTCCAGATCCAAAAATAGTTATTGGAAATGTTGAGCACCCAATTCGTGAATCTGCCTATCGACCGGGCTTATATGAAACGGACTTCTGGCCACAAAAGGAAGGCTGGAATAGTCTTCAAATAAACCCAGATTCAATTCAATATGATTACTATGTCTTCGGAAATAATGAGTGGTCAGCAAAAAAGACGAACGATCTATTCCTACTAAATGATCAATATTCACAGACAATGACACAACAGGTTGACACAATTCAGTTTCAGGAAAAGTACTTCTTCCCAAAATGGACTTACCTGGTGGCGATCATTTTGAGCTTAGGGTCACTCTGGGCAGAGCAGCGGTTTGTGAATCCTTAAAAAAAGAAAAGGCTCAAAATGGAGCCTTTATTGATTAGTATTTGCTGTTAAACTTCTGTGCATTTACATTCGTGACATACTTCAGGTGTTTTACTTTGATAATGTCATTCGCATCATGCGTTTTACCAAATTTTACTCCTCCAAAGCCTTGTTGCCCTAATATTTCACCATCTTCAGCATTCACAACCACCCATACGTATATATTGGCCTGATTTGACCAGATTATTTTAGCGTAGCTTTTGCCAGATTCTCTTCCCAAAATGACCTGCTGATATTCATCCATATCCAACAATTCAAATTCCACTTCTAAAAATTTTGGAATCTCTGCCACTTCTTTCTCTTTAAAAAAGTCCTTCAAGAATATAAGTTTACTGGCACTTATTTTTGCGACACCTTGCTCTGCATCATAATACTCCGATGAAGCCGAACCTGACAATGAACTACTTAATAATCGATTCAACTGTTGTACTAGGTACAAATAGTCGATTCGAGAAAGTTCCCCATTCGCAAAACCAATCGTTGTAATGTTTTCAGGATTCTTTTTACCTGTTGGAAGCAATAATTCAAAACTATAATAAGAAAAAGTAAAAGCAACATAATCCTGTTCATTCGAAGGCAAGCCAGGACCGTGCATAAGACGACCTTTTTCATCTAGCTTTCTGGTTCTTATATTCCTTTGAACAGCATTATCTTGTGTAAGTAATGCGAACTGAGTATCTCGTGCATCCAATATTGCCGAAACCTCTTCTGAAGTTTTAAATACTACAGGACATATATCCCACGCACCAAACTCTTCTTTCAGTGCATTATTTAAAATTGTTTTGGTTTCATCAGTTTCATCCAATAATTCCACCACAAGTGTTCGTTTTTTCAACTCTTCACATAAATCCTTATCAGGATATGGGTACTGAGAAAATGCAGGCGTTGAGAGTAAAAAAAAGAATAAAGCACTCCAAATTAAGTGATAGTTGTTTTTCATTATAACTATGTTTAGTTGAGTACAATAATATCTTATTTGAATTAAACAATAGCCAGTCACAACAACCAAAACGTAACAAAAAAGAGCATAGCTCGATAAAAAAAGACATTCATCATAAAAGTAATCAATACCACAATGGTGTTAACCCAACGTCTCTTTCGTCTGAATTCATAAAAATTTCGTTCTGCATAAAAGACAAAATAGCCAATAAGTAAAAGCACCATCAAACTAGTGTACATTTCAGAACTAGCTATACTTAGACCAATTAGTTTAAGACCAATCAATATCAACCCAAAAGCCTCCATGCACACAACCAATGTGTAGGTCATCAACTCCAATGATATGGTTAAATGATCTGCTAGTAGCTTTTTAGATGAACCAATGTGAATGACCCAAAAAACCATTGCTGATAAAAACACCATCAGGATTAATAGCAGCTTGCTCAGCTCGGTTGTCTTAGCATTATACTTTACCTCAAATTCTTCATAGGCTAATTCCTCAGTTTCTATTCGCTGATTGACCATCTCCCTGGCAATGGAACTATGAAGAAATGAAAATGAATTTGTTTGATGATAAAGTGTGGTATTGAACGTATTGAAAATTGGGAAAAGGAAATAAATAAGGTTCGCTAGAAAAAAGAAAGATAGTGGTCTCATATACTTTCTTCTAACACCACGAATATAATCGTGCGACATTTGACCTGGTTTGACTACAATAGACAATACTGATCGCCATAATTTACTATCTGCAAAAGTGATGGCATTCACCAACTCTCCCAGAAAATAAACCAATCGGCGATCTTTCTGATCAATCACTTTTTCACCGCACACATTGCAGTATTTCCCTTCAAACTCATTGGAACAAGACAAACAGCGGTTTTCCTGACTCATAGAGCCAAAATAGTCAAATCATGGAATATGATGATCAATCCGAATGGATAATCAATCCTCCAGCATTTCACTAACGACAGCTCGTAACTTCTCAATGGCTGGATTAATGCCGTCAATTTCAGCCATGTATTCAAAAGTCACACGTTTTTCTTCTCCATCTACTATTACCTCGAGCCATTCGGCACCCCCATCTGCACAATCCGGACAACCAATCACCTCATCAAGTGCTAGAAATTTTTCTTCATTGATACCAGCTAGAATGGATTGTTGCTCCTCTAATGTTAATGTGCGTTTGTGCACTATCTCCTGATCATCAACCCAGGTCTTTTGTACAATAGTTAGCAGGGTTCCGTTCAGATATGTTTCCGTCAAACAGTAACCGATACATTCGCCAAAGGAGGTTCCGTACTCTAGTTCACCTTCAAAAGTTGTTGCTTCCTCTTCATCACAACTAAACAGAACTGAAGCAATAATCACCAACAAGAACAAATGTTTCATAGCAAAGCAGTTTACCTATAAAGACACGGGAATTGACCAATCAGTTGAAATGGATTTTGTCTGTTAGCTTTTTAAACCTGGTGATATGCAAAACCGCTGCCACGGTCAACCCTCCAGACAATGCATACCAGATTCCATCGATTCCAAACCCAAAAGTAAAACCGAGTAGATACCCTCCTGGAATGGCAATTAACCAATAGGCCACAAACGTAATTAACGTGGGTACTTTGACGTCTGTAAGTCCTCTCAACACACCTAACCCGACTGCCTGTATACCATCAGAAATCTGGAAAGCTGCAGCAATTACCAATAGTCCTGAAGCAATTGATTGAACATACTCATCTTTGACATACAAGCCAGTAAGGAAATCTCTAAACAAGATGAATGTAAGTGCTGAAAACGACATAAAGATCGCGGCAGTAGCAAAAGAGGTATAACCTGCCATTTTCAAATTTGGTAGATCCTTCAATCCCATTTGATTACCTATTCGAACAGTAGAAGCTGCTGCAAGTCCTGTGGCACACATAAAAGAAATAGCAGCTAAGTTAATAGCGATCTGATGTGCCGCCAATGCTTCCGCACTAATCCATCCGGTCATCAAAGCTGCCGTTGCAAAAGCACCCACTTCGAAAATGTATTGCATTCCAGATGGCACTCCTATTTTGATCATACGCTTCACCACCGCCCAATCAAAATCAAAACGGAAGCCAGACATGCTTTTTCGAATGATCCAGATCATCATGATGGCCATTACCACTCGGCTGATCAATGTAGCCCATGCAGCACCATTCAGCCCAAGTTCTGGAAAACCTAAAGCGCCATAAATCAGCACATAGTTTAACCCTACATTCACCAGGTTAGCAACAATAGATACGATCATTGG
>CAXEKM010000429.1:0-2788 GCA_963996645.1 uncultured Marinoscillum sp. | reverse complement strand
ACTACCACCAATGATTAGAACCGTTTACCACAGTTAAAACCACGTTTAGCTGATGCCAATTCGAATTGATCTGTTTTTTGGCTACTTTCGATGGTTAGATTAAGCAACCACAAAACATTCACAAACGGTAAATAACCATGGATTCAATTCCTAGTCTTAGTGACATCAAACGAGCTCATCAACGTATCTCAAAAATCATTTTGGAAACACCAGTGATGACCTCACATTCGATTAATGAAATAGCCGGATGTGACATTTATTTCAAATGTGAAAACTTCCAGAAAGTAGGAGCATTCAAAATGCGTGGAGCAGCCAACATGATTCTAGGTTTCCGACCAGAAGAAAGGGAAAATGGATTTGCGACGCACTCATCAGGTAATCACGCCCAAGCTGTGGCTTTAGCAGCTAAGTTGTCTGGTACCAAGGCCTATGTAGTAATGCCTGAAAACAGTACGCAGGTTAAAATTGAAGCAACCAAGGGATATGGTGCAGAAGTAGTGCTTTGTGAGCCAAACGAAGCTTCTCGTATCAAAACATGTGACGAAGTAATTGAAAGAACAGGAGCCATTTTCGTGCATCCATTTGACGATTATAGAATCATAGCTGGTCAGGCTACTGCTGCAAAGGAATTAATGGAAGAAGTTCCAGATCTTGATATTTTGGTCACCCCTGTTGGAGGTGGTGGATTAGCTGCAGGAACAGCGCTCGCAGCTCATTTATTGGATCCAAACACAGAAGTCATTTTGGGGGAACCAAAAAATGCAGATGACTGCTATAAATCTGTACAAAAAGGAAAAATAACGCCTGTAAAAAATCCAGACACGATTGCTGATGGTCTAAAAACAACAGTAGGTGAACGTAATTTCGAAATCATCAAAAATCATGTTTCGGCAGTTTACACGGTTACAGAAGAAGAAATCATTGATGCAATGAAAATGATTTGGGAACGTATGAAGATCATTATTGAGCCTTCTTGTGCGGTTCCTTTCGCAGCACTATTGAAAAATAAGGAGCGATTTGCAGGCAAACATGTTGGGATCATCCTCACAGGAGGAAACGTAGACCTTGCAAACCTCCCTTTCTAAGTACTCTTGAATTATATCAAATAAACACAATTAGGACATGAAATGAGCATAATTACAGAGCACCCATTATAAATTCCCAGGTGCGAATGGAATCATGCGAATTCCATGTGACGTTAGAAAATTAAGATGACACACATGAAATATGTATTATCCTGTCTTTTGCTTGCGATCGGTATGATGACACAAGCACAAAAACAAATTACTCCTGAAAACTTCACAGATGCGACCTTCTCACAGAAATCTGTAAGAAGTGTTAATTGGATGAATGATGGTCAATATTACTCTGCCTTGGCTGACAACAAAGTGCAGAAATACGATGTGACCACTGGTGAGGTGGTAGAGGTTTTGGTGGATGGTGATCAACTTGACATCAAAATCAACGACTATAATTTCAGTGCAGATGAGTCTCAAGTGCTTCTTTTGACAGAAAGAAAGTCTATCTACAGAAGATCATTCACAGCAGTATACTATGTGTACAATCGATCAACTAAAGAATCACAAAAGTTGAGCGAAGGAGTACAGTCTTACGCTACGTTTTCTCCTGATGGGTCCAAAATAGCTTTTACTAGAGATAATAACTTGTTCTACAAAGATTTGTCTTCAGGTAAGGAAGTGACCATAACAACTGACGGTGAATTCAACAAAATCATCAATGGTAGCAGCGACTGGGTATACGAGGAAGAATTGTACATCACCAAAGCATTTGAATGGTCTGTAGACAGTAAAAAGATCGTTTACTATCAGTTTGACGAAAGCAATGTGCGCGAGTACAACATGCAACTTTGGAACGATGGCGCTCTTTATCCAGAAGACTATGTGTACAAGTACCCAAAAGCAGGTGAAGACAATTCCGTAATCAAATTGTTCGTGTATCACCTGGGTGGAGATAAGAAAGTGCCTGTAGACATTGGTGAAGAAACAGACATCTACATTCCAAGAGTTTACTGGACACAAGATGCCGACCTGATCAGTGTACAAAGACTAAACAGACTACAAAATAAACTAGACATTCTGCATGTAAATGCAAGCACTGGAGAGTCAACAGTTGTACTGACAGATGAAAGTGATACGTATATCGATTTCACATTTGTTGACGATTTAAAGTATTTGGATAACGGTAAAGAGTTCTTATTTAGCAGCGAAAAAAGTGGATACAAGCACTTCTACCTGTATACGATAAAAGGTGAATTGATTCGCCAAATCACTTCAGGAGATTTTGAAGCTGTAGAACTAGTAGGATTGAATCAAGCTGCTAAAACGCCTGTATTGTATTTTACTTCTACGGAAGTTTCTCCTCTGGAAAGACAGCTTTACAGCATTGATCTAAAAGGTAAAGGCAAGAAAAAATTAACTCCTGAAAGTGGTATCAGCAGAATTAACATGAGTAGCGATTGTAGTTATTACATGAACTATCACAGTACCGCTGATAAACCACTAAAAGTATCTTTATTCAAAACTGCAGGCAATCAGTTAATCAAAGTACTTGAAGACAATGCCGGTTTGGCAAAGGTTACTGCTGAGTATGGTCTGAGCGACAAAGAATTCTTCACCTTCGAAACAGTAGACGGCACAAGCCTAAATGGATTCTTCCTTAAACCAAAAGATTTCACAGCAGGAAAGGAATACCCAGTATTGGTCTACCAATATTCTGGTCCCGGCTCACAAAGTGTAGCAAACAGCTGGTCTGCAAGTCATCATATTTT
>CAXEKM010000428.1:0-5867 GCA_963996645.1 uncultured Marinoscillum sp. | reverse complement strand
TAATTCAAAAAAATTAAAATGATCCTAATTAAACGACTTTCACTGTACAGTGTACTGTTACTAGCTTTTTGCTCCCTTTTAGCACAATCTACCGTATTCGAGCTTCGCAATTCTCTTGGAGAAAAGTATACTGGTTTTGATATTCATGATATCACTTTTGATGAAACCAGTAAAAAATTAACTCTGTCTGGATTAAACTGGACAAAAGGTTGGCTAAATGAAAAGAAAGAAGCTGAAGGAGGTAAAAAGCTTTCTATAGTAACTGGAGGCGGGATACGTGGCACAGAAGTTTCTCAGCCTGTCGTCACAATTTTGACTCTTGATGCATCTGGCAGAGTCCTCAATACAATCGAAGAGCCAATTCACTTATCAGGAGTTTTTAGCAAGTTATCTGAGGAAGACCCATATGTAGTCAATCATTATAGCTCATTGATGTTGTGGATTGATAGCCAAGACACTAAAACAGTCGAAGTGTTAAAAAGCCAGTACCCAAAAGCATTTCCGAAAGAAGGTGCAGATTATGAAACTTTTGTTTTAGAAGGATCAGATGGAGGATTTGTTCCTGCATATTTAAGAAAGCAGGTCACCAAGCATGAATTTAATAAGTGGGCTGGGAGTTATAAAAGTGAACCTCAGGAATGGGTATCTGTTCGATTCGAAAGAGTTAATAAGTTTGAATATCCTTCAGGAGGATTTGTGTTTGATAAAAACAAAAAACAACTTTTGTTTCCTGTGAAAGCTCAATTGAGCGATCGTATTAGTGGTTTCTACAATAAGCAGGTGTATTTGCTTGATGAAGAGGGTAACGTGCTAAATAATACGGCAATTACCTTAGAGCAACCCAAAGATTTGGAGTATGTCGGCGGATTTGGTGATGTCAACAGCGATCAGTCTTTTACGAAAGGTGCAATATTGATCTACGGAAGGGCCCAGTTAGGTAAGAAAAAGAACGATCAAGATTTGACTAGACACTATGTTTACTACCTGGATAATACTGGTAATGTCACTCATGAGAGTGAGTTTCATTTGGGAGAGGAAAAGCAATCTCTTCAACTTTATTCTTCATTTGTTCAGGGAGATAAGTACTTTGTTTTTGGTCGGTTGATGGGACAGGAAAACCCAGGCCACGTGGTGCTAGAATTTGATCAGAATGGTTTCGTGAAAAGTTCCGTCTATAGCTATCAACAAATGACTGATTTGCTAGTGGGAGACTCTGAGTCTGCTCTTAAAACTTATTTCCGACGAGGTTTCGAGCCATATGTAACTACACAGTTAGCTGATGGTAAGGTGGTAATTGCAGGAGAATCTTATGAAGAGGAAAAAGAAACACTTCCGGCAGCTGAAGGTCAGACTTTTGGTGAGACCCTTATACATCATTACCTATTTAGCCGAATATTTTTAGTGTTTGATCCAGAAGGGAAGTGGGTTGGTTATTATTCTAAGAAACGTCCAGAAGAAAAGTCTGAAAAGAAGTCAATGATGTCTGTTATTGAGGTAACATCTAATGCTGTTTACTACCATGATGAGAGTCGTAAAAAATTGCTCGTATTGGATTTGGTAAATGACACTATTAAAGAATTTGAATCAGTAGAAAGAGTGGTAAAATCAGACTCAGGTGAAATGATTTTATTTAATGATTGGAATTCTGGAGGGAATAAGGAGTTCAAAATTCAAGTAATCAAATTATAGGCTTTTATAGCATAGCCTAAATGCTGTATTAATAATTGTAAGAGTTGATAGGAGAAGTCTTATTCCATAAGAATGAAACGGACTTCTCCTTTATTTCCTGAATAGCCATTTCTGCCTGGAACACCATTGTATCCGGCATTGCCATTAGAGCCGTTTGGGTTTCCATCACCGCCCTTTCCACCACGGCCACCAGTTCCTCCGGAAGCACCGTTTCCAGCATCTCCTCCAATACTGATGGCTTGAATCGTATTTAAATAGTGTTGTGCCAGGGCATTATAGTAAATGGATATAATTCCGCCTGGTCCACCATCTCCTCCCCAGCCACCATTTCCTCCATCGCCTCCATCTTGACCATTCTCGCCTGGCCCTTTTTCTTGTGTTTCAGTCCAGGTAGAATCTGTAGTAGCAATTTGCCTTTTATAAACAGCACCTTCATGGCCATCTCTTCCATTGCCTCCGTCTCCACCAGCTCCGCCATTTCCACCATCTCCACCCTCTGAAATGATTTGGAGAAACCCTCCATCAGGGTTGATGCGATAAAACTCTTTTTTGTTTTTACTGAATACTTCTACATCCAGTAACATAGTTTGAAGAATAGAATCATTATAGGCTTCGATGTACACCTCAATGTTCGGTCCTGGATCTCCATGTTGTCCATCTTGCCCGTGCTGGCCGTGTCTTCCACTGGTGCCGGAGAATCCACTTGAGCCATTGCTCCCAAAAAATCCATATTCTCGAAATTTATATGATCTGCGGTAGTCCATGATAAGGGTGAAGACTTGTGTCTCCATGGACTTTGTGATGGGTTGAATATAGACTTCAACTTCATGATTTCGAATGTTTCTTGGGTATTGAGCTATTCTGATTTTGCCATTTCTGAATGTTCCGCCAGAAACCGCAAACTCATAACGATTCAATGATGGAGAAATAATGAACTCTTTGTTGTAATCATTTCGAACAACAGCTTCCAGTTCGATAGGGATGTTCACACCAGGAGAGAAACTTTCGTTTTCAGGGAGTTTTAGTATTAAGGCATCTTCGTGATGTAATTGGAAATAGTCAATACTGACTATTTCAGGATATTTTTTGCATCGGACTGAAATAGAAATCGCGTCTATTGTATTCTCTGGAAAGTGGATTTTGCCAAATAGAAAGTTGCTGTTGCTCAACTCAAATTCGAAATTGTTTAGACCAAGACTACCACCTATATTCCGAGTTTTGAGTACCGAAGAATCAGGCATTAAAGCCTCTACTCCGATAACGAGCGCTTCCCCAGACAAACGCAATGCGTGAGTGTCGTAAATGATTGAAATTTTAAGAGGCTTATCAGGAAGCTTTTTGGCACTGGCAGGTAGCCAGAGTAAGAGTGTAGTGAAGATGATTAGATAGCGGCTCATGTTTTGAGTGATTGCAAAACTGATGCCAAAGCCGTTTTATTCTATCTAAGTAATAATGGGTCTTGCTGAAGTAGATCAGCTAATGTTTTGTAAAGTGCTGTATGGTGTTCCGAAAATTCCTTCGGTCGCTCAAAAAAATTCTCTACGGCCACGGCGAAAAATTCCGCATGATTGGTGCCTGCATAGGATCTGAAAAAGGTTGACTTTCCTTCACGAATCATCTTCATTTCCTGACTTGCGAGTCCCTGCCAGAGCTTAATGGCGTCCTCATCCATAAAACCGAATTCATCGTTCATGATGACATTTTCAAGTTGAAGTGCGTGTGCCATTTCATGAAGGCCAAGGTTTAACCCTTCTTCAGTCGCATATCCTTCCACGAAATGTCTCCAGGAGATCACAATCACTGCCATGGCAGGATTCACTTCACCTTTGTGGTATCGCTGATCTGCGGTACTGAAAAATTGATCTGGATAAACAATGATTCGCTCGAAATGAGCAAGAAATACATCTGCAAAGCCAAAAGCTATCTGAACAGCAGAGGCGGAAATAAGTACTTCCATTTCTGAAGTGACCTCATCCATATGGCGAGGGACAAATTTGGTTAGCTTCTTGAATCGATTGACTCGGTAGGCAAAGATTCGTTGAGATTTAGGAGGAAGAGCTCTGTAATATGCAAAGTGTTTTTGCAAAGAATAGAGCTCCTCTTTATTTAAGCTTGGTTTTATGCCTTCTGCAGCTAGAAATTGTTGGAATTGGTGTGATCGATAGACCATCACACCAAAAATGATAACTGCAATCAGTAAAAACCAGAGCACTTATAGTTGTTTAAGAAGCGTCTTGATGTTTACTTTTTCATCCAAAGTTTTAATCAACTCTGGAATAGAAACACGCTGTTGTTCCATAGTGTCACGCTCACGGATTGTCACCATGTTGTCTTCCAATGTTTGGTGGTCAACAGTCACACAGTAAGGAGTTCCAATAGCATCTTGTCTTCTGTATCGCTTTCCAATAGCATCTTTTGCATCGTACTGAGCATTGAAGTCCAGCTTGATCTCTTTCATGATCTCCTCCGCTTTTTCAGGAAGACCATCTTTGTTCAACAATGGAAGAACTGCTACTTTAACCGGAGCCAAAGCTGCAGGAATTTTCAAAACCGTTCTTTCACTACCATCTTCCAGTTTTTCTTCTGTATATGCCGAAGACATTACGGCAAGGAACATTCTATCTAAACCAATGGAAGTTTCCAATACATATGGCACGTAGCTTTCATTCAAATCATTATCGAAGAACTGAAGCTTTTTGCCAGAGTGCTTTTCATGTGCACTTAAGTCAAAGTCAGTTCTGGAGTGAATTCCTTCAAGCTCTTTGAAGCCCATTGGGAAGTTAAATTCAATGTCACAAGCTGCATTAGCGTAATGGGCAAGGTTCAAGTGATCGTGGAAACGATAGTTTTCTTCACCAAGACCAAGCGCTTTGTGCCATTTGATTCTCTTTTCTTTCCAGGTTTCGTACCACTCCATTTCAGTTCCTGGTTTGATGAAGAATTGCATCTCCATTTGTTCAAACTCACGCATTCTGAAAATAAACTGACGTGCGATAATTTCGTTTCGGAAAGCCTTACCTATCTGAGCGATGCCAAATGGCAATCTCATACGGCTTGTTTTCTGCACGTTCAGATAGTTAACGAAAATACCTTGAGCAGTCTCAGGTCTTAAATAGATTTTGCCTGATTCATCAGCTACAGAACCTAACTCTGTGCTAAACATCAGGTTGAACTGACGAACGTCCGTCCAGTTTCTAGAACCAGAAACAGGATCAGCAATTTCTAAATCAACGATCAATTGTTTCAACCCAGCCAGGTCACCAGCTTCGGTTGCAGTCTTCATTCTGTTTTCGATCTCGCTGATTTGCTCTTTGTATTTTAGAACACGATCATTGGTTGAAACGAACTGGTCTTTATCAAAAGAGTCACCGAAACGTTTTGCCGCTTTGGTTACTTCTTTGTCAATTTTAGCTTCAATCTTCGCCATGGCCTCCTCGATCAGAACATCAGCACGATATCTTTTCTTAGAGTCTTTATTGTCAATCAATGGGTCATTGAAGGCATCTACATGGCCAGATGCTTTCCAGGTAGTCGGATGCATGAAGATAGCAGCATCGATACCCACAATGTTTTCGTTGAGACGAACCATTGCTTTCCACCAATATTCTTTGATGTTATTCTTTAATTCAGAACCGTAGGGACCATAATCGTACGTCGCTCCAAGTCCATCGTAAATCTCACTAGAAGGGTAAATAAAACCGTATTCCTTACAGTGTGAGGCTATATTTTTAAGTGTAATTTGTTCGCCAGAATTTGCCATAGCCGCAAAGATAAAATTTTGAGCATCTTTTGGGATGAAAAAACCAAAATTCGATTAGTGTGGACCTTTCTTAGTTATCAAACTTAAACTGGACTTCTTCCAAACTCTTAATAGAGCCAACTACAGTGACTATATCTCTGAGTCTCAAACGAGTGTAGCCATGAGTGATGATACTCTGCCCGCCACGCATGATAGATAATATGATGACATCTCCAGGAAGTCGAAGATCTCGAAGTGTGAGTCCGTGAATGTCTGGGTTGAGTATTTCCACATCTCTGGAATCTTGCCCTTTCTCCATGCCGAGCAAGAGCGAAGTGGCCTGTGGAGATCTCACGAAGTGATCGAGCAAACTTACCATGGCCGTGGAAGGATCAACTACTTTGGCATCCAGAGCCAGGAATTTGTCATAGTTATATCG
>CAXEKM010000427.1:0-1759 GCA_963996645.1 uncultured Marinoscillum sp. | reverse complement strand
GTATGAGAACGCGCTCTTCCAGCAAGGTAGGAGGATTTAGGTATGTTGAGTAAGCAGCCTCTATATGCCAAATTTCCAGGATATCCTCTTTGGATATGGACATAGCAGGGTAATTCGGGTCATCTGTAATTAATGTGATTTGGCTTGTGTCGAATGATTCTAACCTTCTGGTGGTGATACTTTCTTTGTGTACGATGGATACTGTTTTACCAACTAATTTTTCCAGATGTTCAAGTGAGTGTGATCTGCCCACCAATAGATCGCCATGATGCAAACCTTGTTGGTGATATTCCATTTCACTACCGTTCATTTCAAAGGCTCTGAGATTATCAGGGTTATCAATTGGTAATTGAATTACAGGAAGTTTGTTGAGAAAGTCTGCTGTTTGGTAATTGACAATGTAGTCAAGATAATGATTGTTTTTGACCAGCGGAATTCCATTTTTGATGGCTATTGCTTCAGGATATTTGCTGGTAGGCTCCAGATTGTGGACTTTGTCAAGTTTCTCATTTAACCGATCCAGACTATAGATCTCACTTACCGTAAGCTTTCTGGTAAGTAGTACATCAATTGATATTCTAAAGTGATGAGCTATTTGGATGATTGTATCAATTTTAGGCTCCGATCTCCCTTCCTCATACGCACCAATACTTGGTCTAGCCAGATTGAAAAGAGAAGAAAATTCAGCTTGACTGATTCTTTTGACTTGTCTTATCTTTTTGATGTTCTCACCGATAAAAGATAATTTTTTGCTAATATTTTGAGCCATGCTATAACTTTTGTCATTATCTTTCGTAAAATTACTTATGATTTCGATATCAAAGCTATCTAATTGAGAAAACTTCGAAGTAATCATACTCAATCAGTGGCGTAATTAGTATTTTCGATCATCACCTAAATGACTACTTACATGAGCTCACATTTTGAAAAAATTAGAGAGTACTTATTGGAACTTGACTATCACATAGTTCAGCAGGATGAGGCAGAAGGAGTGTTCGTCATTGAAAATGAGCATCACGGGATTAAGAATGTTGTCTTAATCATCGCTGATCCAATTTTGATTGTAGAGCAGTATCTTTTTGAAATCAAGAGCGAGACTATTGAAGTTTTCAAAGAACTCTTGAAGAAAAACAGGGACATTATTCACGGCGCATTTGCCCTGGATGATACCGGTAAGAAGGTGTTGTTCAGAAATACGCATGAATGCGAGAATCTGGATCCAAATGAATTGGAGGCTACTTTAAACTCTCTAGGGTTACTCTTAAGCGAGTTTGCAGATGAGCTCATCAGATTCAGTAAAAATTAAGAATTAAGTCATTACTAAAATTTAATATCATGAATGTTTTTAAGAGACTATTTAAGGTAGGAGAAGCCGAAACGCATTCAGCCATTGATAAATTGGAAAATCCAATCAAAATGACTGAGCAAGGTATCCGCGATTTAAAGAAAGATTTGGATGAGAGTCTAAGATCTTTAGCTGAAGTAAAAGCAATGGCCATTCGCGCCAAGAATGACGTGGAAAACAATCAGTCAAAAGCTGAAGAATATGAGAGCAAAGCATTTGCCTTGTTGAAAAAAGCACAGTCAGGTGAAATCAGCGAAGCTGAAGCAGACCGATTGGCTACTGAAGCATTGAAGAAAAAAGAAGAATTTGCTAACGCTGTTATTACGAGCAAATCGGAGAAAGAGCGTTTTGATAAGAACGTGAGCCAACTAGAGGCCAACGTGAAAAAGCTGAAGTCTGATATTAGTGGATATG
>CAXEKM010000426.1:0-2906 GCA_963996645.1 uncultured Marinoscillum sp. | reverse complement strand
GGTATTGCTGACAGCTTTTTCTGTTCTACTTGCAGTGCTTATTGTTTGGTTGATGGTGCCATATTTTGGAGAGCTGGTAAACAAAGAATTTGAATGGAGTTTTACATGGAAAATGCTTTTATTCATCCCTGTTTTCATATTGTCCCAAGGTATTTTATCTGGTGTATATCCAGCATTTTTTCTTTCTTCTCTCAAAGTCATATCATCCTTGAAATCAGGAATGGCTACCCCGCAGAAGCACAATGGATTGAGAAAAGCATTGGTCGCTTTTCAGTTTGCTATCACGTTGGCTTTGATTGTAGGAGCGCTGACGGTTTATCAGCAGGTAGAGTATATCCGAACCAAAAATATTGGATTGGATCGCACCAATGTCATAAGAAGCTATATCTATGACATGACTCCAATGGATTGCGAGACCTACCGAACAGAGTTGTTAAAAAAGCCTGGAATTGAAAATGTGTCTATGGTTACTCAGTTGGCTATCGATGTGAAAAATGCGACCTCTGGTATTGGTTGGGAAGGAAAACAACCCGGTGACCGGCTTGAGTTTTATCACATGGATGTAGATCCTTGGTTTATCCCGACCATGAAAATCGAAATGGCTTTGGGGCGTAATTTCGACTCTAGAATCACTGCAGATACGCTCAATTATATCATCAACGAAACAGCTGCCAGACAAATGGGGTTGGTAGATCCGATTGGCAAGAGTATGAATATGTGGGGGCAGAAAGGAAAAATCATTGGGATGGTTAAAGATTTTCATAACGCTTCCTTGCATAGTGCAATAGAGCCTTTGATCCTTCGGTATAACATGCACAATCTTTGGATGGTGCTGGCTCGATCTAAACCTTGTCAGGATCAGGATGCTCTTACTTCATTGGAAGCTGTATTTAAGGACTATAGCCCGGCCCGAACCTTTTGGTATCGTTATGTTGATGAATTGTATGACTCACAATACAAAAGCGAGTTGATGATTCGGGACTTGTCCTGGTGCTTTACGGTAGTTGCTATCGTAATATCCTTACTTGGTCTTTTCGCATTGGTTGCTTACAGTGCAGAGCGAAGGAGAAAAGAGGTTGGAATTCGAAAGGTACTAGGAGCTACAGTTGGTGATATTATGAAATTGCTTTCTTCAGAATACATGCTCCTATTGACCATTGCTATGGTCGTGGCTTTCCCGTTGGCATACTTTGCCATGTCCGATTGGCTCAATGGCTTTGTGTATCACATTGATCTAGGCTGGTGGTTGTTTGCTATGGCAGGATTGTTGACGCTTTTACTTGCTCTGGGCATCATCAGCCTAAAAATTTCCAAACTCGCCAATTCCAATCCTGTTGGCTACCTGAGAGATGAATAGTATTTCTTTTGCTTTTAGGAATTAAATAATTCCTTATTTCTTTTGTTTTTAGGAAACTAATCAGAATATTTGTTTTGGTAATAGGACTGAAATAAGTAATCATAACCAATTCAAATATGAAATTAGGTGGATTTGAAGAGCTAGTATTGTTAGCCATCGGATCTTTAGGAGATGATGCATACGGCGTGACCATCAAGGAAATACTCAAAGAAAAGACGGGTAAGAATCCGAGTGTAGGCGCACTGCATTCTGCTCTTTATCGTCTAGAGGAAAAGGAATTTGTGAAAACTCGTGAAGGAGGAGCCACAGCGGAGCGAGGAGGAAGACGAAAGAAATATTATCAGCTCACAGCCTATGGGCTCAAAATGCTTCAAGAGACTAACGAGCTGCGTATGTCCTTTGCCCAAAACATTCCAGGGTTAAGCATTAACACGCAAGAGTGATGGAAAAGCCAACCTTGCCAAAGTGGATCTCTAATCTGCTAGAGAGCGTACTGCCCGAAACTATGGTAGAATTTGTCATAGGTGACCTGGAGGAATATTATGCCCAACACACTGCTCAGAAAGGCCGATTCATGGCAAGACTTATCATGATTTGGAGTGTTTTTACTGTTTTCTGGTCATTTGCTTTCAAGAAATCAAGAACAAACTCACAAACAACATTGTATGGCCATTATTTGAAGGTTGCCATCCGAAATATCAAAAAGCAACGCCTTTATTCGTTGATCAATATTTCTGGATTAGCCGTTGGAGTCGTGTCATTTATTTTGATCTCACTATACGTCGTTTATGAATTGTCGTACGATCAATTCTTTGATAACCATGAAAACATTTATGAGGTCATTCAGAGACAGCCGGATAATGAATTCATGGGAACGGATCGATTTGGAGTCACACCGGCAAATCTGGCCAGAGTACTGAAAGACGAAATTCCTGAAATCAAGACAGCCACAACAATGGTCAGACGTCCTCTGGTTTTTGAGTCGAGCACACGAAATTTTAAGGAGAAGGGGATTTGGGTAGATGCAGAGTTTTTAAATGTATTTCATCTGGACTTTATTCAAGGAAGTCCATCCCATGCTCTGGATTTGCGAGAAGGTGTAATTCTTACAGAGAGCATGGCCCAGAAACTATATGGAGATCAGAATCCTATTGGGAAAATTCTGCAAGTATCATTTTGGTCTGATAAGATGGAGCTGCAAGTTAGCGGTGTTGTAGCTGACCCTCCTATCAATTCATCATTTGAATATTCCTATATCGCCAATGTGTTGCTCGATAATGAATATACAAAGGCATTAGAGCGGTCTACTTTTCGATCCAATTCATACAATACATTTATAGAGCTTCATGCAGCTTCTGATATTGATAATTTGGAATCAATGTTGACAGGTGTGTTTCTGGCACACAAAGATCCAGAACTATTCGGAGATTCAGAAATTAAAGACGAATTGCATTTGATCAGTTTGCTAGAGATTCATTTAGATGATCAGATTGTTATGAACATCGGTTCTAAGTCAGCAAATACGCAATACCTCACTTTTTTCAGTTTG
>CAXEKM010000425.1:0-3046 GCA_963996645.1 uncultured Marinoscillum sp. | reverse complement strand
TTCTCTACAGGACAGACATGGATGCGCTACCAATGTATGAAAAGACTGGGCTAGCTTATAAAAGCGAAGTGGAAGTACCGTACAATGGAGGTAAAGTAGGCACAATGCATTCCTGCGGACATGATATTCATATGACCAACTGGGTAGGAACAGCTCGATATATGGCCAGCATCAAAGATCAATGGAAAGGTACGTTGATGTTTATCGGTCAACCAGCTGAAGAAATAGGTGCAGGCGCCAGAGCCATGTTGGCAGCAGGACTTTATGAGAAGTTTGGTGTACCTGATTATGGGATAGGTCTTCATAGCAGTCCAAGTCTGCCAGCAGGTACCGTAGGTCTTTCTGATGGCTACACGATGGCCAATTCTGAATTTGCCGATATCAAGGTATTTGGAATAGGAGCTCATGGAGCAACACCTCACATGTCAATTGATCCGGTGGTTACTGCGTCTATGATTGTGATGGAACTACAGACTATTGCCAGTAGAAGTGTAAAGCCCATCGATGATGTGGTGGTAACTGTTGGCGCTATCAAAGGTGGTACCAAACACAACATCATTCCTGATGAAGTGACCCTCCAAATAACTATGAGAACCTTTACTGAAGAAGTAAGACTGCTAGTACACAAGAGAATTGAAGAAATAGCCCGCGGAGTAGCAATTGCTGCAGGGTTGCCAGATGATAAAATGCCAGAAGTGATATTTAGAGAGGAATTCACACCTGCAAACTTCAACCACCCGGAACTGATTGAATCCTTACGAAAGTCAGCTTCAAAAGTATTAGAAGCTAAAAATATCCTGGAAGCAGAACCTCAAATGGTAGCTGAGGACTTTTCACTTTATGGCAAAACAGAACATCAAGTTCCTACTGCGCTATTTTGGTTAGGCACTGTTCCTGATCAACGCATTCAATCAGGAGATTTACCAGGGCTGCACTCTCCTTTCTATTATCCAGAACCAGCAAAATCTCTAGAAACCGGAGTGACCGTAGTTAGTCAAGCCATGTTAGACTTACTCAATCAATAACACTAAAAACTACAACTAGGGTTAGATTGATTTAACCTGAAGTAGCGTGTTGACTCGTCCATCACCTTGACCACATTGGTTTGATCTGGGAATAACTCCATTAGGTAATCTGCCTGTAGGTAAAAGGAATTCCATACTGCAGGTGTTTTCATCTTGAAAGTAATCCATTGGCTTTCACCTTCTTCAGACACTTCTTTTAGATTGAAATCTATTAGTTGCTCGTTGATGTGTAGCTTGATCTTCTTTTGAAAATACTCTTCAATGGAACTTGAATCATTTCTCAGGGCATCATGTAGGTCATCACTAAAAACTTTCACTTTTAGCTGCTGGCTATCAATCTCTAGAACTGATACATATATCGCGTGATCATCATTTGACGATGGGACTGCAATCAAACAAAAATGCATGAGTAACCACAAAAGCATGTGCTAATAAAGTCAATATTGAGTAGATACTTTCTTAAAAACAACGTTCAATTAATAGCCATTCAAATAACACGGAAGAAAATTATTTTTTCTCAATTAACGTTTTCACATACATTACCTTTGATGGCGAACCATAGCTATTATGAAAAAACTACTCCCTCTTTTAGTTCTATTTGTAGTTCTATTCTCGTGCGAAAAAGACAACACCAATCCTGAGAATCCTAATTCGGGTACAGATACTTTAGCCATATACTTCATCAATGATCAACATGGCCAATTGGAGAATTTTGCCAAAATCAAGCACATCGTTGATGGAGAAAAAGACACTAATCAACACGTATTACTGGTTTGTGCTGGAGATATGTTTTCTGGAAACCCCGTAGTAGATCAATATGAAGAAAAGGGCTATCCCATGATCGATATCATGAACCAAACAGGATTCGATGTATCTATATTGGGAAATCATGAATTTGACTATGGACAAAAGTTTCTGGACAAAAGAATGAAACAAGCCGAGTTCAGCTGGATTTGTGCTAACATCGACACAGAATCAAGTGATTTGAGTCAACCAGATCCTTTCACAACTATTGAGGTAGGTGACCTGAAAGTAACATTTCTAGGTTTAGTAGAAACAGAAGGTAGTCCAACCAAAACAATACCATTGACCCACCCATGGAAGGTTACCGGCATATCGTTTACCAATTACCTGGAATCCATAAAAGACTACACCGGCTTAAAGTCTGAAGAAGAATCTGACGTATTGATTGCATTGACACATTTAGGAGCATCGGCTGATCTGGATCTTGCCCAGCGATATCCTGAATTTGATGCCATCATAGGCGGACACTCTCATGATAAAGTTGGCCAACTTGTAAATGGCACACCAGTTTTGCAAGCTGGATCATACTTGAATTATTTAGGAAGACTGCAGATTATAATTGACAAAGGCACAATCATCAGTCAGAGTGCAGAATTGATCAACCTAAACACCTATCAAGAAGTGGATACTGACCTTCAAGCCAAAATCACGGCCTACAACACTCCTCCTATCTACGATGAGGTTATTGGATTTGCCACAAATTATTTGGATCGAGACGAAATAGGTTGTTTTTACACCAATGCGCTTAAAGAATATTATCACACAGATGCTTCATTCCAAAATAGCGGGGGTATACGATCCGAAATTGACGAAGGTGACATCACGCTGCATGAAATATACAATATGGATCCTTTCGAGAATGGAGTGCTTGTCTTCTCCATGACTGCTAGTGAAATCAGAGAATTCCTGGGACAAACAGGCATTGGTTTTCATGTCTCAGGACTCCAATTGACAGTAGATGGTCAATCACTTATTATCCGGGATGAAGCAGGAAATGAGTACAAAGAAGATGATATCATTACGGTAACAATAAATGATTATATCCCTGCGGTCTATGAAGAGCATTTCCCTATTGAAAAAGCTGTTGTTCAAGACATTACCACAGCCGAAAGCATTATCCAATATCTAAAAACAATAGACTCCACTATTGATTATGACGGGTGCAACCACTACTTCCGATACAATTAAGAAAAAATAGAATTAATTCGTATTTTCAT
>CAXEKM010000424.1:0-6141 GCA_963996645.1 uncultured Marinoscillum sp. | reverse complement strand
AGGAAAATACTGAAAAAGGGTCATAAATACGGGCCCATGACAGCACTGATGCTGGCCATGAAAGGGTAGTTCATCATCTTTGTCATGGTCATGATGCCCCGAACTATTTTCATCGTGGTGTACATAATCTTCAACCAAAAACTCTAAAAATGTGTCACCACCCTTTGCCTTGTGTTCTTCAAAGTGCGAGAAAAAGTCAGGTAGTTTTTTCAACTCGCAGCACATGTCCAAATTGGGGGACATAACCTGCAAGATGAAAATCAATGAGAATGATATGTGTACTATAAGCTTCACGTGCTACAAATGTATTGATTTAGGAATGCAACCTGTTTGCAAAGTTTAGGTACAATTTGCACAAGTGCCTTTGTAGACCATGCTGGCACTGGCTGCTTTGAATCCTGAAGGAATACTAGTTTGAGGTATTTTGGATTGGGTCAGACAGTATGTTTCGCCACACTTGATGCAATGAAAGTGAATGTGCTGGTCCTGAGGTTTGCATTCACAACCTTCTTCACAAAGTGCATATTTGACTGAACCTGTACCATCTTCAATGCTATGGATAAGTTTTTTGTCTTCAAAGGTTTTGAGTGTTCTATAAAGTGTTGCCTTATCCGCTTGCTCGAATTTCGCATCTAGATCACTCAAACTAATGGCGGCACCAGATTCTACCAATTTTCTAAGCACTAATAGTCGCATTGCGGTTGGCTTAATTTTTCGATCTTCTAGTTTTTGTTCGAGCATAGGTGAAATTTAGTTCTGAGCTAGTCGGTGTGATACTTACAATACATTTGTAGGTTCAAAAGTAAATGTATTTCCTTGTTATTCGAGCGCTATCTGGTAAATAGGAAACGGTAAATGCCACTATACCCCGACTTTTCTTCTAGTTCTTGGTAGTGTTCAAATAAGGCAGGGAGCTTTTTTAATTCATCGCAAAATTCCACATTGAACCTAATGTCTTGCATCAATAACAAAAAACTGAACAGTATGGATAAGATGGAATGCTTTTATCTACAAATATACGCAATATTAAGGTGCAATGGTATTGCAAAAGTGAGTTCGCGTTTTCATTTTTCAGATATTGCTTATTGAGCTATTCCCATTTTTGAGATGAGTTTCTCCCTTGATTCTAACTTTGCCTTCAAGGATTGCATATCTTCGCTCACTTTCTTCTCCGCCACCTTTGCATAAACTTGGGTAGTTGTGATTTTTGAATGACCCAGCATTTTGCTTACCGTCTCCAACGGTACACCATTACAGAGGGTAACAGTGGTTGCGAATGTATGCCTGGCCAGATGAAAGGTGAGGTTCTTCTCAATTCCGCAGAGATCGGCAATTTCTTTCAAGTATGAGTTTAGTTTCTGGTTGGAGATTACTGGAAATACTGTTCCCTTCTGTAAAGCCCTTGGGTGGGTTTTGTATTTCTCTATGATCTCCCAGGCTTTAGGGAGGATAGGAACCCTTACCGGCTGATCGGTTTTTTGGCGACAAGTGGAGAGCCAGTATTCTCCGCCTATACCTATGGTGATGTTGGAAGGTGTCAGGTTCATCGCATCGATGTAGGCAAGTCCTGTATAGCAGCTGAATACGAACAGGTCTCTTACCCACTGCAGGCGGACAATTTTGAAGACTTTGTTTTCCAAGGTTTCCAATTCTTCGGCATCTAAGAAACCTCTGTCAACTCTGTGAAATTTGAGTTGGTACTTATCAAATGGATCCCGACTTACCCATTCCATTTTTACAGCCATGGTTACCATTTTTCGGAAACGCTCCAGGTGCTTCATGACCCCATTGTTACCGAGTGGTTTTTGGTGGTCTTTGGGTTTGTAGTTGCGTAGGTAAAATTCAAAATCCGTGATAAACTTGTAGGAGAGCTCGGACAGAAACATGTCTGTGGTTCCAAAGCGCTCCTTTAAAAATCTGTGGATGTACTTCTGAGTGGTGAAGTAGTTTTTCATGGTACCCCAGGCCAGTGTATCCTTCATAGCCTGGTTGTGATAATCCACCAGCTTACACAAGGTGAAATCCTTTTGGTCTGTACCCAGGAACATACTCTTTATGGCATCTGCTGTGATCAACCGCTTTTGTACTTGCATCTCCTGGTAGCATTCCATGATACGTGCACGAACCTCATCCAAATAATGATTGAGCGATTTGATTTCTTCCCGGCTGCCCTTGGCCATGCCTTTGCTACCATTCCAGTCGCCTGGTTTGATCCAGCGCTTCAATGATATTTCTACCCTGCGGCCATCAACGGTGACCCTGGCATAGATTGGGAGTAGGCCATCTTTAGCCTTGTTGGTTCTTGTGATGAACTGAACTCCGAAGGTGTTTGTGGTTCTCATGACAATTCAGCTTTTGAGTGTTTGTGTTAAAATGATTCCTCTCGTGGTGAACTGCTTCCACAAGGTCACTCAAACAGACCTAAAGCAGTTCAAAATAATTCATGCAAGTGTCTGATTTACAGCTATTTGCATTATTCTGGTGAACTAAAATAAACCATTCATTTGGTTCACCGGATAGGTCTCATTTTTGCTGAAATTGTCTAAATCGAACTGATACGTAAAAAATAAAAAAGCCTGCAAATCGTAAGATTTGCAGGCTTTTAGGTTCTGATGAACCTTTTTTGTCGGGGCAGCAGGATTCGAACCTACGACCCCCTGGTCCCAAACCAGGTACACTACCGGACTGTGCTATGCCCCGAACAATACGTATTTACAGCTTTTCTTCCCTTCTGGCTATCCCTTCGTTGTAAACGCGGATGCAAATATAGAACATTTTTGAAGTGAAAAAAGAGTTGATGAAAAAAAATGCAAAATTCTTTTCAAGCTTTCTGAAAAGATAATTTCAGATAAAACATAATATTGGAATAAGTATAAAAAATATTTATATATTTACATTTACAACAACCAAGCAATGTTATGTTCCAGCTACAACTAAGGCCTGCAAGGGTAAAACTCTTGGCTGCCGTATTATTTTTATTTCTTCTGAGTTTATTTAGTTCTTGCAGTGCAAGTCGAAATCCAAGAAGTTATTCATGGAATGATCTCAAACATTCTAGAGAACTTGATGCTAAAAAAGGGAAACAGCTCAAGAAACTTCAGAAGCCATATGCGAAAAGGTATAATCACTAAAAGGTAATGCAATACTGTTGCATTTATTATATTTGCAGCAGTTATGAAGTATAGTGATTTAAAAAGCGTTCTCAAGAATCATAAACTTCGAGTTACTGATACTCGAATGGATGTGCTTGAGTTTTTCGTTAAACAAAATAAAGCCCTATCGTTCAAAGACCTGGAAGACCGGTTCTCTGATTACGATAGGGTTACCTTATATCGTACACTCAATTCTTTTACAGAAAATGGAGTGCTCCACAAAATTCCTGATGATAGCGGCTTTGCTACCTATGGTGTTTGTTATGATACCTGCTCACATGATCATCACCGACATGATCACATGCACTTTAAATGTAAGCAATGTGGAGAGATCAAGTGTATCGATGAGCACATACCAATTATTTCCATTCCTGGATTTGAAATTCATGAGGCCAATATGATTTTGACAGGTGTTTGTCCAAATTGTCTGGCAGCCTAAATGAAGCAAGTTTTTTATCTGTTCTTGTATCTGGCAAGTTTAGTTGGATATTCACAAGATTGTCATTTTGAGGTCTCTGGTCAGGTATATGATTACGAAACCAAAGAGCCAATTCCATTTGTGACGGTTCTTTCAAGTGAATCAGGGAAAGGTGCTGTAACTGATTTGGAAGGGAACTTCCTTATTAAGAATTTGTGCAACCCAGAAACGGAGTTAAATATTATTCATCTTGGCTATAAAAAAGCTGTTCACCATCATGATGTATATCATGAGGAGCCGATTATCTATTTAGCACCAGATAACCAGTTGCTGGAAAGCGTGGTTGTGGAAGGGAAATACAACCCGTCAAGTTTTCAAACCATTGCCGTAGATGAAATAGATCATACCCAGATTGCAGAGAGTCAATCCTCCAATTTGGGTGAGCTCGCTCAAAACGTCACTGGAGTTTCTATGATCTCGACAGGTCAGAATGTGGTAAAGCCGGTAATTCACGGATTGCACAGTAATCGTGTTTTAATTGTCAATAATGGTGTTCGTCATGAGTTTCAAAACTGGGGAGTAGAGCATGCTCCTGAAATTGATCCAACTGCTGTTGATAATTTGCAAGTATTGAAAGGGGCAGCAACGGTGAGATATGGACCAGATGCACTAGGTGGTGTTATTTTAATAAGTCCGAAGAAGTTAGATCTCTCGTCTCATTTACATGGAGAAGTTAGCTTAAACGGAGCCAGCAACGGGCGTGCAGGAGGAAGCCAGATAGAAATGAATAAAGGTTGGGAGCACATTGCAATAGGTGCATCTGGAAACCTAACACGTCAGGGGGATCTTCATGCTCCTTCTTATCAACTGACCAACACAGCGAAGGAAGAATATAGCTATTCATTATCATCCAGGTATCATCGCGGAAATTTTGACCTTGAAGGTTATTACAGTCATTTCTATCAAAATCTGGGGATCTTGAGAGGTTCTGTAAATGGTAATTTGAGTGACTTGATTGTAGCTATGAACAATGAGCCTCCAAAGCTGACTTCAAGCTTTAGTTACGATATCAATAATCCCAGGCAAGAGGTTACTCATGATTTGGCGAAAGTAAAAGGTCAATGGGTAATGGGTGATCAGGATTTGAGTTTTCAATATTCTTATCAAAGTAATCATCGATATGAATATGACGTGCGTAGAGGTAGCCTAAATGAGTTACCTTCAATAGATTTGGTACTGTCCTCTCAAAATCTAGATATGGATTGGAATCACAAGCCAGTTGGAGAACTATCAGGTTTGCTTGGAGCTCAGCTAGCATATCAGGATAATAATAATAACGCGGGTACAAATACAGTGCCCTATGTGCCTAATTATAATAATTATCGAATAGGGTTCTTTGCAATTGAAAGTTTGGAGCAGCAGTGGGGTACTTTGGAGCTGGGTATACGTTATGATTATCAGGCTACTTCTATCAGGGGAAGAGCACAGGATAATTCTATTTTTAGAGATAACCTCAAGTACTCCCAGTTTACCGGTTCTTTGGGCTATACCAAATTGCTCAAAGATCATTTGAATTTTCAGTCCAATGTAGGATTGGCCTGGCGTCCACCCAATGTGGGTGAATTATATAGTTTTGGGAAACATGGTTTTAGTATCGAATATGGTATTTGGAGATATCAGGTAATTGATGATCAAGTAACGGTTAACAGTGTGTTGTCACAAGATGAGAAGCCTGTTTCTCCTGAGATGGGCTTAAAATGGATTAATAGCTTTAACAAATCTTCCAAAAGTGAAAGTTGGGAGATAGCTGCTTATTTAAACTACATTCAGCATTTCTTTTACAGTAAGCCTTATGGTGTAACTAATACGGTGAGAGGTGCCTTTCCTTACTTTGTATATGATCAGACAGATGCAGTCTTCGCTGGAATAGATGCCTCGTACGAGAAAACTTTAGTCAAGCAGTTGAAGCTTCAGTGGCAGGGCAGTTATGTCTATGCTAAAGACGTACGAAATCAAGACGATTTTGTCGAAATACCGCCTCTAAATACGAACCTGACTTTGCGTTATTCAATTCCCGAAACTGTCTTTGGTAAAAATGAAGTGTTTGTTAAAAATAACTATTCATTCCAGTATTGGCAGCAGCCAAGAACGATTACAGCTCAGGAGTTTTTGGACGGACAGGTCGATGTGGCTAGCGGGAATTTTGATTTCATGGATGCCCCAGAAAGCTTCCTTCTTACAGATATTGGATGGAGTGCTAGTTTAAAGAAAGTTGAGTGGATGGTACGAATCAACAACCTTTTTGATGTTAGTTATCGAACCAATACAGACCGATTGAGGTATTTCGCTGATCAAATGGGTAGAAATATTAAAATTTCTGTCACTTATCAAATTCAATAAATGCAACACTATTGCAATAAAATTATTTATGCTATATACTTGCAATAAAAAACGATTGTATGAAAAACCTATTTGTTCCATTTCTTTTATTGTTCGCCGTAGTGTTTGTAGGATGTGATGATGATGTTCCTGAGGCAGAAGATGCACCTGAATTGATTACTAAAGTTCAGT
>CAXEKM010000423.1:0-2880 GCA_963996645.1 uncultured Marinoscillum sp. | reverse complement strand
CTGCAATAGCTGCTGCTCTTGGCCATAGACGGCTCTCTAATGTCTGAGGAATTACCAACTCACTCCACATGCATATTTCACCACCAAGAATATTACTTCGTTGAAAATCACTTAGATTATCCGATTTTGGAGCTGGATCTACCAAATAGCTTGACTTAGTAGTAAACATCAAATCCAGGTAGTAGCCATTAGACAAAATAGTCTGATACCCCTCTGCAGCCGCAGTATACAATGATTTTTTAGGCTCCGCTCCTTCCCAGGCACCTTTCCAGCTGTGGATTAGTGCACTTTTCTCCAGATCATCAATCATGATCTCTTCCCAGCCCATCATACGTTTTTCATATTGAGCCAAAATCTTCTGGAGGCGTAGATTGAAATATCCTTGTAGCTCATGATTGGACTTGATTCCGTTCTTCTTCATGAAGTTCTGTATGTGCTCACTTTCATTCCAGTGTTTCCCCAAATTCTCATCTCCACCGATATTGAAATAAGGACCCGGAAAAATGGTTACAATCTCCGCAAACAACTCATCAAGAAACACATACACTTCCTCATTAGTAGGATCCAGTGTTGGATCAAAAATACCTGCAAAACGCTCCAACACATAAGTAGTGTCTTTACTTCCTAGCTCTGGATAAGCTGTGAGAATGGCTGTAGCATGACCAGGCACATCTATCTCAGGAACAATCAAAATTCCTTTTTGAGAGGCATAGTCAACAATATCTTTTAGCTCTTCTTGAGAATAATAGTTACCATCCGTTCCTAATGCATTGAGTTTTGGAAATACTTTAGACTCAAATCGAAAACCCTGATCATCAGATAAGTGTAAATGAAGCACATTGAGCTTTACAGCAGCCATTGCATCGATGTTTCGCTTCAAATCAGTGACTGGTAAAAAATGTCGAGAAGGATCGATCATCATTCCTCTCCATCTAAATCGTGGCTCGTCATCAATAGCCACATGAGGCCAATAATATCCCTTTGAATCAGCCTGAACCAGCTGCAAAAGTGTCATCAAACCACGAGATGCACCAATATCATTGGCTGCATTCAGCTTAACTCCAGATTGATCAATTTGTATGGTATAACTTTCATTCTCACCTATTTCAACCTGACCAATTGCTGAAGATTTAACCTGTATAGTAGCCTGATCAATCACTCCAACCACTTTGCTCTGATTAATAAACAAACCGGTTTGTTCTACTAACTGGCGCAAAAAATGAGCCCCCTCTTTTGATAGTCGATCGCTGTATTTTCCTTCAATAGAAAGACTGGTTTCTCCAGTCAAATACAATTTCCCTTCAGATAGCTGTACTTCCTTTGGGTAAGGCATTAATGGTAAAGCCGTCTGAGCATGAGCAGTAACTACAACTAGAGAGAAGAGAATAGAAAAAATGAACTGGCGGTAAATATTTCTCATATCGATCATCTTAATAAGGTTAATAGAGGGAGAGCCAAAGGCCCTCCCTTATTTATAGTGAGTATGAAGAGAATTCTTCCTTAAAAATGGTATCTCTTGAAGCCTTCCATAGCTTCATATTCTGCCATACCGAGCAAATCGTATAATTTGGCTGTTCCTCGATTTCTATCTTCTGCACGCTGCCAAAACTCTCGCTTATCGCTACCTGGGAATACTGCACTGTCTTTCTGAGATTGATGTTTGAAAATCGCTCTTCGCTTTCTCATCAATTCGTCCGGACTAATTGGCACTGCCATCTCAATATCTTCTACTGCCCACTCTTGCCAAGCTCCTCTGTACAACCAAACCCAACAATCTTTCATAAAGTCTTCGTTCTTGATCTGATCTACCGCCTGGAAGATGGCAGACAAACACACTCGGTGTGTACCATGTGGATCTGACAAATCACCTGCGGCATAGATTTGATGTGGCTTAATCTGTCTAATTAAGTCAGCAGTAATTTTAATGTCTTCTGGTCCTAGAGGGTTTTTCTTTACTTGTCCAGTTTCGTAGAAAGGCATGTCCATAAAATGTACTTGTTCCATCGGAACGCCTACATATCTGGCTCCAGCTTTTGCCTCACTTCTACGAATCAAACCCTTGATTTTTTGAACCTCGTAAGAGTCCTGGTCACCTGCTTTCTTGTTCTTAATCTGATCAACTACTAATTCGTAAATGGATTGTCCGTCTTTCGGCTGATTGAATTCTTTATTTAGATCGCCAAAGAAATCAGCATACTGGATTACGTCATCGTCAAACACCGCAATGTTTCCTGAAGTCTGATATGCTACGTGTACTTCGTGACCTTGATCCACCAAACGAAGGAATGTTCCTCCCATGGAGATCACATCATCATCTGGGTGTGGACTGAAAATCAATACACGCTTTTTAGCTGGATTTGCTCTTTCTGGTCTGTTGGTATCATCCACATTCGGCTTACCTCCAGGCCATCCAGTAATGGTGTGTTGTAGCAAGTTGAATACCTTCAAGTTGATATTGTATGCTGGACCCTCTTTCAAAATCAGGTCGCTCATTCCATGATCAGAATACTCACGATCAGTTAATTTAAGAACAGGCTTTTCTAGCTTTTGCGCCAACCATATAACCGCTCTTTTGATTAATTCTGGAGTCCAGTTAATCGTACCGAGTGTCCAGGGTGTTTTTTGTCTGGTTAACTCCGCAGCAGCTGCTTCATCTACTACAAATGTCGTATTTGGATGTGTCTGAAGGAATGTTGCTGGCACTTGCTCTACCATCGGTCCTTCAATGGCTTTTTGGCTAATCTTTGCTTTTCCTTCACCCCACGCCATGATGATAATTCGGCGAGCAGCCATGATGGTACCCACACCCATAGTAATGGCTTTTCTTGGCACATTCTCCTCACCAAAAAAGTCTGAAGCAGCGTCAATTCTAGTAATGTT
>CAXEKM010000422.1:0-4922 GCA_963996645.1 uncultured Marinoscillum sp. | reverse complement strand
TGATACCATTCCCAAAAGGCCTAAAATGGAGATGGTAATCGCCATGGCACTAAGGAAACTGAAAAACTTCATTTGTACTTCCAGGAAGTAATAAGCTTTTTCAATTTCTTCATCCAGAAAATGAGCTTCAAAAGGGATGTTTTGGTCCATGTCTTCCCAGATGAGTTGCAGTGCATTCAGTGTTCCCTGCAGGTTGCCGGATTGAATAGTCAATAGAGCTATTGTAGATTCTTCCAGAGATCTTCTAAATACCGCAGGCTTGATATTCGTATTCAGTGGCTCGTAATTGAAGTTCTTCAAGATGCCGACTACCCTACAGTTAGTGCCATCAGCCATTTGGAACCTGAGCGAATCATCTTTTACATTAAATACAGACTGTGCCTGTAGGAAGCGCTCATTGACCACCACCAATTCCTCGTTTTGGTTAGAGTTTTTCATTTCGTCCTCATTACCCCAAACGAGCGGCATGTTCATTTGCTGCAGGAATTCATCTCCGATAAAGATTTCGTTCACATCCAATGTGTCCACACGATTGGGAATAATCTGTGTTTGACGATTCACCATGACTCCTGGCAGTTGCGAGGATGTGGTGATGGATGTTACATCCGGATGTTTGCTGAGTTCATTGATGGCTATCTGATGATCCACACGTTCTATTGGAATAGCCAGGATGTTCGCAGCATTGAAGTTTTCACTTGAAGTCATCGCGTGGCTGTATTGTCTGCCAATGGTAAATACGCCTATCATGAAAAACATGGATAGGAAAAACTGAAAGACGAACAGTCCTCTTTTGAAACCAGAGACACTGGATCTTCCATTCTTAATTTCACCTTTGAGTGTGTTGATCGGGCTAAGTCTGGAAAAGAACTGTGCTGGAAAGGCACCAGTAATCAAACCAACAATGAGAGTAAACACTACAAACACCATGATCTGCGCAGGGCCCATTTCTGTATCCAACACCTCAGCAGCACGAACCATAGATAGAAACTCCGCTTTCACAGGTATGTAGATGGCTATGGAAAGGATTACCGCCAGAAAAGTAAGGATAATGGTTTCGATGATAAACTGCGCCTTGATTTGATTTTTCTCAGCGCCCACTACTTTTCGAATGCCGATTTCCTTCACACGTTTTAATGCTCTTGCAATCGTTAGGTTGGTGTAGTTGAAGATGGCGGGTAGCAGTATCAATACACCTATTGACAAGAAGAAAATCATGGAAGGTTGATCCCATCCAATGCCGATGGCGTTGCTCACATTCCAGCGAGGTACTACTTTGTCCAAACGAATGCTGCTAAGAGTGATCTCCTGGTTTTCGTGAAAGCTTGCCACTTTGGTTGCCGTTTGCTCCAGTGCATCATCTAGTTGTGATACAGAAGCATTTTCATTTAGCAGCACATAGACATAGTTGTTTCTATAATTGGTCCAGTCATTACTAAGTGATTGATCTTGCTGCGCTTTTTCAAGCGTACTGTAAGACGCCAGCACTTCAAAGAAGAAATGGGTTTGTTTGAGGTTTTGCATTACTCCGGTAATGGTCAATATCCCATTGTCCGTTTCCAGTTCCTGACCAACAGGATCTTGATCTGGAAAAAGCTTTTCGGCTATTTTTTGTGTGATCACCAGACTGTTGGGCTGCTCTAATGCCGTGATAGGGTTTCCTGCAATCATTTGAAAATCAAAGAATTGGAAGAACTCCTTGCCTGCGAAATAGCCATCGAGTTCCAGTTCATTGCCTTTTTGCTGAATAGTAGCCTGGAAGCTGGTTTGCATCTTCAGCACCTTGTTTACAAAGGGGTAGGTGTTCTTGATTTCATTACCCATTGCATAGTAAGTAGACGCATAGTTTTTACTGTCTTCCTGAGTTGCAATGCTGGTGTTGATCTGAAAGATCCGATCCTTCAGTGCGTGTTGCTCATCAGATTGATAGATGGCAACTGCCATAGATAGTGCCAGTAAGCAAATGGTCATGCCCAGGGCTAATCCTATGAGGTTGAGTGTGGTGAAGAGCTTGTGCTTCGAGAAATTGCGGACCGCAATTTTGACATAATTCTTAAACATTGGTATTGAGTTTTTGTGATGAATTGATCGGGTCGAAGCACGCGATTTTCTGCGCATTAGCGCATAGGAAAATAGCAATCTGAGCACTTGCCATGAGTAGTGGATCTGTGCTTTGCGTTTTCCTTTTTCGTTTGCTTCTATGAAAAATAGTTCATCCAGGTCACCAAGTATGTCCTCCAGATCAGCAGCACCACCAACCCATTGCAAGAGTTGCCGCAGCTTCTTAGGTGGCTGATGATGAGTGCTCACTGACCAGACAGTTTAAGGTCTGCATTTTGCCACAGTTCATCACGGAGCGATTTCATGTTGGCAAGAGCCTGTACGGCATCAGAAGTGAGTTTGAAGTAGCGCTTACGACGACCACCACGCTCTTTGGTGGGCTCACCAAAATCTGAGTCGATATAGCCTTTTTCTTCCAGTCGAGTAAGTGTGGAATGCAGTGCGCCAAGACTCAACTTTCTATTAGTCCTTTGTGAAATGTCGTTGAGAATGGCCACACCATAAGCTTCATCTCTTAGGTTGGCAATGGTTAGCAATACGAGCTCTTCAAACTCTCCCAGATATCCTTTCATGATATATTTCTGTTTTTCATACCATATCAATACGGCAATGATAAGGAATATGTTTCTATTTTTAATACAATATATTTTGATGGTTTTCAAAAAAAAGTGCAAGTCCGTCTGGAATGTCTTGGTCATAATCAATGATGCTCACCCAATAATCCCGTAATCCATACCAATCATCTGAAAAGAAAGGTGTCTGGTCTTTTTGGATCATATTCATCAGTTGAAAAGACTCAAATTAGCCGTGTTACGTATTTGATCAACCAATTTAAATGAAGGAATTATGCTTTTTGAATCTCTAGACTACCCGAACTTTCGTGCATTTGTTAGACTGATCCAAATGCGATTCAACGTACAAAGAAAGCCAGATGCTACTTCCAGAAAACGCCTGATAACATTGGCAAACAACCATGGTATCAGCAGAGATGAAGCGCAGCTGGTTCTGGATTTGTGTTTGAACTAAGCTAAATAAACTCGATTGCTAATTGACATCCGGATAAATTGCTTATTTTCATTTTTGAGAATAATCATTTTATCACCGAATGTATTTTGTAAGCTCTAGCATTTATCACAAAGCCACAAGTCTTGCTTTAAGAGAAGGTTTGCCAGTCAGTGCTTTAAGTGCGCATCAATCTTCGGTAGAGTTACAACAAAACGCCAAGTATATACCTATAGATCTTTTGGTCGATGTTTATGAGCTTGGAGATCAGCAGGCTAAATCCAATTTTTCTGTACAACAAGGTAGGCAGCTCGTATGCGATGATTATGGAACGCTAGGACTTTCATGGAAGACCTGTTGGTTAGCCAAAGAAGTAATCGATCGTTTGGAGCGGTTCATGGTATTGGTAACGGACTATGGCAACCTCCAAATTGAAGAGGTTAACGGAATTACCAAAATCCATTTGTTCAGAGATGCCAGAAGAAGAGGAGTGGAGATTTCCAATGAAGTCTCTTTTGTTATGATTGTTAACGTGCTTCAGGAAGTTACCGGTAAGGATATCACTCCGGTTAGGGTGGATTTTAAGCACTCGTGCATTGATCCGGCTCCATTTCTTGAATTTTTCCAGTGTCCTGTCAATTTTGATCAATCAATTTATTCTCTGCATTTCGCGACAAATGATCTGAACGTTCAAACCATCAAAGCAGATAAGAGTATCAGCGCTTATTTAGAAGAGCGAATGGATGAAGAAAAGCGTGGAATACATGCCAGTGCAGATCAATTGCTTAAAGAAGTACATCAATTAATTGCTGAATCACTTCCTAGTGGTATTCCAAGTATCATTCAGGTAAGTGAATATCTGGGTATGAGTGCACGGACACTTAAGCGAAGGTTGTCTGACAAAGGCCACACTTTTCGTGATTATGTTCAGAAAATTCAGCAGGAAGTTGCTACGACACTTATTAAAAACAGTTCACAATCCATGGCTGAGATCGCATTCCAAACAGGGTTTTCTGAGCAAAGTGCTTTTAATAGAGCCTTTAAGCGATGGATTGGTCAGTCTCCTTTGGATTATCAAAAGCAGTTCAGGTTATGAATTACGAGATTCATTATCAGTCACTATTGGCTCATATAAGGGAATTAGTTCCAATCAGTGAAAGCGAGGAGATAATTATTCGTGATTCATATAAACCCTCTCACCTGAAGAAGAAAGAGTTTCTTTTGCAAAAAGGGCACTCGTCCCATTTTATGCGTTATGTTGCAGAAGGCTGTTTGAAAGCCTATACAGTTAATGAAGAAGGCGCAGAGCATATTCTTCAATTCGGGATAAATGGCTGGTGGGTCAATGATCTTTATGCCTACTTGACTGAAACACCTGCTACGTTTCACATTCAAGCGATTACCAATAGTGTAGTACTTCAGATTCATCGTGATCGATTGAATCAACTCTATGATGAAGTGCCTATGATGGACCGCTTTTATCGGATCAAAACCCAGAATGGGTATGTCGCATTACAAGAGCGAACTATCCACAGTATGAGTAAGGTGGCTGAGCATCGCTATCTGGAATTCATTGCACGCTATCGTGAAATGGAACAGCAAATTCCGCAGTACATGATTGCTTCATATTTGGGTATAACCCCAGAACATTTAAGTGCCATCCGAAAGAAAATTAGCGAAGAAAGTCGATCTTAAGATACCTTAAGGGAATTGGATTTTGTGGTGAGAAACTTTGTAAGAAAAAGTAAAACCATGAAAACAATCTTCTTAATTTCATTCATACTATCTTCTTCTGTCTTGTTAGCGCAGGATCTGGAGGCTGTTGGAATCAGTCCATGGGGCGCTGATGATGAGATTGGTAC
>CAXEKM010000421.1:0-4155 GCA_963996645.1 uncultured Marinoscillum sp. | reverse complement strand
TAATTTCTTCAATGTGAGCTGTAGATGCTTTATCTGCGCTGTATATGATGAAAAGAAGTTTATTTCCTGTCAATAAGTCATCAGTAAAGTCTCCTTCATCATTCCAAACGCTCAAGTCTGTGATTTTAGGTTGAGCTTCTGGATTTACTAGATTCATTGCTTTGAATTCATAACTCTTATCTGATGGATAGCTATCAAAGGTGAATTCCTCTCCATCTTTGGTCATCACATACTCATACTTCAACTCTTCTGAAGGTTCCATCAATGTTGGTAAGTGATTGCCTATTGCGTAAGCTCTAAAATCAATGAATGGAAGATGTCTTACCGCATAGTTTGCTACAAGTGTCAAGACGATTGTTGAGCCAATTACTTTGAAGTATCCAAACTTCTCAGAGAACCATGAAGTGTACTGATTGCGACTGATGAAAATGACGATGATCAATATCAATAAAATAATGTCTTTATAGAAGGACTGCCATGGTGTTAACTTAATCGCATCTCCGAAACATCCACAATCTGTTACTTTATTGAAGTAAGCCGAGTAGAAAGTTAGGAATGTAAAAAACACAATCATCAACAGCAATGCCCAACTCGTTCTAGGCATTTTGAAGCCAATGATTAGAGCTATGCCTAAGACAACTTCTAATACACTCAGTAGGATGGAAAAGAAAAGTGCTGCAGGAACGAACCACTCAAAAAACGGAGCAATGTCATAAGCGAATACATCAAAGTATTCTTCCAGCTTTATTGCTGTTCCAATTGGATCATTAATCTTAATAAGTCCTGAAAAAATGAATAGAGCTCCTACAAAATAGCGAGCTACTTCTCTGATGATTTTCATGCTTTTCCTTCTTTCAATTTGATCATGCAAAATACTGAGTAATTGATCATATCCTGATAGTTGGCATCAATACCCTCAGATATAATGGTTTTACCAGCATTGTCTTCGATTTGTTTCACTCTAAGAAGCTTCATGAGAATAATGTCTGTGATAGAACTCACGCGCATTTCTCTCCATGCTTCACCATAATCATGATTCTTGTTTTTGAGTAATTCTAAAGTATCAGAAGCCGCTTTATCATACTTTGGTTCCAACGCTTCGTAGGAAATCTCCATTGGATCATTTTCCGTAAGCTCCATTTGAATCAATGCCATGATGCAGTAGTTGATGATACCAATAAACTCAGAGGTAATGTCCTCCTGCACTTTCATCGAACCTTTTTCTTGAATAGAACGGATCCGTTGAGCTTTGATGAAAATTTGATCGGTAATTGACGGAAGTCTCAGTATTCTCCAGGCTGTTCCGTAATCCTTGGTCTTTTTTGCGAAAATTTCTTTGCACGAAGCAATAACTTCGCGGTATTGCTCAATCGTCTGATCTTTCAACTTTCAGAAATGGTTATATTGTACTAAGTGAAACTAGATGGACAAATCTAATACATTGATTGCTCATACAACGATAAACATCCAAGGGACTCTTATGGATCTTTCTACGCCAAAGGTCATGGGGATCATAAATGTTACACCTGATTCTTTTTTCTCTGGGAGTAGAAAGGAAAGTGAGGCGGATGTTTTGCGTCAAGCTGAAAAAATGATTTCAGAAGGAGCTGAAATCCTCGATATAGGTGGTTACTCTACTCGACCTGGTGCAGCAGAAGTGACTAATGAAGAGGAGATCAATCGTGTTTGTGGTCCAATCGAGGCGATTTCTAAGCAATTTCCTGATATTCCAATCTCCATTGACACATTTCGGGCTGATGTAGCAGCAGCTGCTGTAGGTAGTGGTGCCACGATTGTTAATGATATATCTGCAGGATTGTTGGACGCTCAAATGTTGGAAACAGTGGGTAAGCTGAAGGTTCCGTATATCGCAATGCATACGCGTGGGACACCGCAGACAATGAAAGAATTGACTTCCTATGATGATCTTCTCAAAGAAGTAATGCAATATTTTTCAGAAAGGATCGCTAAGTGTAAGGAAGCAGGGATAAAGGATATAATTGTAGATCCTGGTTTTGGATTTGCTAAAACAATTGAACAGAATTATTACTTGTTAAATAGTGTTGATTATTTAAAGCAGCTAGGTTTACCACTTTTGATTGGAGTTTCGCGAAAATCAATGATTTATAAGGTATTAAATATCGAACCAGAAGCGGCATTAAATGGTACAACTGTATTAAATACACTAGCTTTGCTCAAAGGTGCATCCATACTGCGAGTGCATGATGTGAAAGAAGCAGTGGAAGCCGTCAAACTCATAAACCAAATAACAGCTTGATCTTAGGATTCAACATCGGATTTCTAGAAGTAGGATGGGTCGATATCATCGACATCCTGTTTGTGGCCGTGTTGTTGTATCAGGTATACAAGCTGATGAAAGGAAGTGTGGCGATTAAGGTATTCCTTGGCTTCCTGATTCTCTATCTTATTTACCTCGTGGTAAATGCCGCCCAAATGGAACTCCTTAGTAATATTCTGGGGCAGTTTATGGGCGTAGGAGTTATTGCTGCCATCATTCTCTTTCAACCAGAGATACGAAAATTCCTATTACTTCTTGGGCGAGCCCCGATTTTTAATGAAGGGAATATTCTTGAGAACTTTAAGTCGATCTGGACAAGCCGAATCGGTTATAAAAAAGCAGATATTACTCCGTTGATTGAAGCGGCAAAAACTCTCGGAGGGACTAATACCGGAGCATTGATAGTTTTATCAAAAAACTCAGAGTTGAAGTTTTTCGCTGAGTCTGGTGATAGAATAGATGCTGTTGTTTCTAAAAGATTGCTGATGGCGATCTTTAACAAATACAGTCCTTTACACGATGGTGCTGTGATTATTTATGACAATAAGATCATCGCTGCTAGATGTATATTACCTGTAACAGAGCGTGACATGCCTGCTCAGTTTGGTTTGAGACACAGAGCGGCTTTAGGTATGTCTGAAAATACAGATACTTTGGTGATCGTAGTGTCTGAAGAAACCGGTCAATTGTCCACCATGAGAAATGGTGAAATCACCCATAATCTTTCTACTCAGGAATTGAGAAAGGCTATCAATGAATACTTGTACGAAGAGTCTAAAGAGGCATCTTCAACGGATAGTATTTTGAAAAAAGCCAAAGAAGAAGGCTCCACCAAAAAGGAGGAGCCTAAAAGTTCTGATGCAAAGAAAGAAAAAGAATCTGCCTGAGTTATTTAATCACTCCAAGCTCTTTTCCTACTTCGGTAAATGCTGCCACTGCTTTGTCTAGATGTTCTCTTTCATGAACTGCAGACATCTGTACTCTAATTCTTGCTTGACCCTTCGGTACCACAGGGAAGTAGAACCCAATGACATATATTCCTTTTTCTAACAACTTAGCAGCCATTTGCTGAGAAAGTACCGCATCGTAAAGCATGATTGGGACAATGGCATGATCTCCTCGTTTGATGTCAAACCCAGCAGCTGTCATTTGCTCACGGAAATATTTGGTGTTGCTCTCTAGTTTGTCTCTAAGTTCTGTGGTTTCAGAAAGCATATCTATCACAGCGATTGATGCACCTGTAATAGATGGAGCCAATGTGTTTGAGAACAAATAAGGTCTAGATCTCTGTCTTAAGATATCGATGATTTCTTTTTTGCCAGAAGTAAATCCACCAGAAGCACCTCCAAGTGCTTTACCTAATGTTCCTGTAATGATGTCTACACGATCGATGCAGTTTCTGTATTCGTGTACTCCACGGCCAGTTTTGCCCATAAATCCTGTTGAGTGACACTCATCAGTCATTACAATAGCGTCATATTTGTCCGCTAAGTCACAGATTTTGTCCAGCTGAGCAATAGTGCCATCCATAGAGAATACTCCATCAGTCACGATAGCTTTAACCTTAGCTCCAGACGCTTCTTTCAGCTTCGCTTCCAGGTCATCCATGTCGTTGTGATTGTAGCGATATCTCTGAGCCTTACAGAGTCTAACTCCATCAATGATGGAAGCATGATTCAATGCATCGGAAATGATCGCATCTTCAGGTCCTAGTATTGGTTCGAAAACTCCACCATTTGCATCAAATGCAGCTGCGTATAGGATCGTGTCTTCTGTTCCTAAAAACTCAGAGATCTTTTTTTCTAGTTCTTTGTGGATGTCCTGTGTTCCGCAGATAAAACGCACGGATGACATAC
>CAXEKM010000420.1:0-2948 GCA_963996645.1 uncultured Marinoscillum sp. | reverse complement strand
TTCATTGCTGATAAATCAGGCAAAATAGCTACAGTTGGTTCCCATGCACTGATCTGACTTCCTTCTTTGATGGGTTTACCATCCCAGCCCTTTTTGTAAATCAGCATTCCTGCCTCAGGAGCGATGATGGTAAACTCATTCTGTAAGTTCATCATACCATCAAGTTCCAATCTAACCTTTTGAAGCTTGGCAGTTACTTCTTGCATCTTGGCGATGTTCTGCCTACGCTTAATATCATATTCTTCTTCAGCTTGTTTCAAAGCCCGAATGGCCTTATCAACTTCCATTTGATTCTTCTTGATGGTAGCTGGTGGTTCATATTGAGATTGCTCCAAAACGAGTCTCTTCTCTTCTACCGTATACTTTAGATTAACGAGATTATCCCTGGCCTGACGCATCTGCAGCGTGGTATCTAGCTGCGTTTGTTCGAATTGTGATTGCTTTTCATCCAATTCTAGTTGTGTATCTTTTATTCTTGTCGTAATATCTGAAGGATCTAATCTGGCCACATACTGCCCTTTTTCGACATAAGTACCTTCTTCGATGATGTGCTGGATATTCACCTGGTAAACCCGGTAATTCCTAAGTTTAGATGGGCCTTTGATTTCTGTAGAACTTATAGCTTCTAGTTCACCTGTTGTATTAATATCTACAACAAACTCACCCTTGTCTACTTTTACAATGAGATCTCCCGTTTCTGAGCCATCGGATCCGGTCCAAATAAAAAAGGAGATAATAGCGATTAGGACTATGGCTCCTATCGCCAGATTTCGTTTATTACTAATCATTATTCAGTTAGGTTATTTAATATCACAAAACTATACTTCGAAAAACTTCTTTGGTTACCATCCAAATCCGATAATTACCACTCAGTAAGTTTTGGACTAATTTTTTAGTTGTAACGTCAAATATGGTGAGATGTTATTTAACGGAAAGAAAAAGTAGAGACAAAAAAAGTTAAATAACTATCTCGTTTTAAAACCTTTAAACCGCCTAATTCGTGAACAAATGCAACCTATTCTATAAGGACAGCATCTAAAGAGATGATAACAGGGTTTAAACGAAATCCTGAATGTGGGTAAAATATCCTGTCAAAATAGTAGATATAGACAGTCAAGACATTATTTTTGACACACTTTAGAAATTCCAAAAACTGAACATTACTATGAACAAAAAAGTAAATATTGCTTTGCTTGTTGCTTTAAGTGTAGTTCTAACATACTGCAGCAGTAGTAAAAAAGACGCTGAGAAAGCTGCCGAGAAAAAACAAGAACTTGAAGAATTCGTTGAAGAACAATTCGAATATCCTATTCCAACTTCTTTTGAAGTAACCAAAATGCTTCAAGATGCTAATGCATCTTATGATGCAGCAGTTACTAATGATCCTGCAAGTGTAGACAAATACGAAACAGAATGGCAAAAAGCACTTAACCTAGGTGTGTATGGAGCTGATTTGAGTTTCGCTAGCACATTTGACAAGAAAGAAGAGTCAGTAGCATTTTTGGAAGCATCTAAAAAATTGATTGATGAATTAAACATCTCTACTGCTTTCAATAAATCACTAGCATCTAGAATAGAGTCAAACCTGGAAAATAAAGATTCTTTGATTTTAATCATTACTGAGTCTTTCTACCAAACTTACAATTACCTAAACCAATCAGGTGATGAGAAAACTTCACTTTTAGTTGTTTCTGGTAGTGTAATCGAAGGTTTATACATCACTTCTGAATTGATCAAAGCAAGCGACTACAATGCTGACTTAATGCAAGTATTAGCTGCTCAAAAAGATCAAGTACAGAAATTGACAGCTTTGATGGAAAAGCATGCAGATGATGCTAACGTGAACAAAGTATTGCCTACTTTGAGATTCGTTGGTTTATTCTATGACCAATTGGGTGAGTCTAATGAAATCAGCCAGGGTCAATTCGAAGATGTAGCTAACAGTATTGCTGAAATGAGATCCGAAATCGTCGGATAAGAAAATATCATTTTTTGATTCAAAGCCGTCTTGGTTTTTCAGGTAGTATTGGTTTAATTTTCTTGTGAAAAACAAAACCAAGGTTTAAACCACCTGCAATCAAGACGGTTTTTTTATACCTACTATGACCGAATCGATTATTAATGCTCTTGTTCACCTTTTCGCTATCATCGAAAGCGTAAAAGAAGACCATGATGTCGTTGATTCGGGCGAATTGGTAGTCAAACCTTACCTCTCCCGATTATTCAATCAGGAAGTTACTTCAGAATATCTCAAGCTCTTTTATGATTACCTATCCTTCTATCAGGAATCCAACGCTCCTTCAGGAGACGAAGAGGAACAGCTTGGCATAGATTCCACAAGTATTCTACAAGTAGCCAAAATATGTAACCAACTCAATAAGGAGCTACTAGCAAGAGAGCGAATTATCGTATTTCTTCAACTTCTCGAATTGATCAACACTGACGATAAAGTGATTGATCGTGAAGCTGAGTTTATCTCATTAGTTGCGATGAACTTCAATATTGATCAAAAAGAGATCAATAACCTAAAGTCTTTCATCCTTCAGGAAGATGGTAAAAACATCGATCCTCATAAGGCCATGGTCATAGACAACAAAATGACCGAATGGCCGGAAGAAGTAGCATGGATGATGCGCAAAAAACGCAAGAAGGTAGATGGCAGCACCGAAGCTCACCACATGTTTGTGGAGAATCTATTCGGCAAGATTACAGTCATGTACATCGAGTCTGTCGACATCTATGTCTTTAAATATGTAGGTCCACTGAACTTATTCCTTGAAGGGAATAAGATCATTCCTAAAAAATTCTATATTCTAAGTCCTGGAGCCATTATAAAAGGCCCTAACATTCGATCAATTTACGAGTCTGAAATCATCAGGCAATTTGTTCAAGAAAAGAACAAAGTGAAAATCGTAATGGTAGGTGAAGAATTGGAATATCACTTCAAG
>CAXEKM010000419.1:0-3752 GCA_963996645.1 uncultured Marinoscillum sp. | reverse complement strand
CATCGGAAAACTACCCTTTCAGTATGGAAATGATAGATAAACATCTCAACAGGCTTTATGACTATCTGGAGAGAACACAAAAATTTGAAAACACAATCATTATCATAACAGGTGATCATTCTAATCTCCTGGATAAAACGCACCAGTCTCCACTACCCTATAACGAGACTGTATGGACAGGAGCGATCATAGCGGGAGATAGCTCACTGATTGGCAATCCACGAATCGATCAAAGAAATTGCAGCCAGGTTGATATCTCCACAACTCTACTGAACCTCACAGGCGGAAACTGTAACTGGGTGGGGTTTGGACAAAACCTGCTTAAATCACCTGATAACAACTACGCTATAGCCATTAGACCTGCTGGAGTCAGGTTGGATTGTGACGGGTATAGTTATTTACTGAGTCGATCTGAACCTACCAAATATCAAATAAAACAAGCATTCCCAGACCTGGAGCCGGCAATAGAACCTATGCCTCCACTAACTCCCGAAGAGCTATTCAACCTAGTAGACACATGGGCTTATCTAATAGACAACAATAGGGCATTTGATGATACCAAACAATCTAACCAATAGTGTTTTATCAACTCGACCTTTTTTAGCTAATATAAAAAGCTAATTTTGAAAAGAATCAATATTTCATGAGCCAAACTATAGACACAGCTGTAATTCTTGCAGCAGGAAGAGGAGCCAGATTAAAGCCTTATACAAATGACTATCCTAAAGGATTTGTACAAATAAACAACGAAACCTTGATAGCCAGAAGCGTTAGGTTGCTCAAGGACGCTGGGATCAAAAGAATCATTGTGGGGGTAGGGTATAAGTCAGAAACTTATGAAGAAATATCAAACGAACTGGGTATTGAATTATACTATAATACGGAATTTACCTCCAGTGAGAGCTATTACACGCTATTCCTGGCCAAAAACTTAGTCGAATCGGATTTTTTACTTCTGGAATCGGACCTGTTATACAACGCTCAGGCACTGCAGAGTATTCTGCAATCTCCATATAAAAATTCTTTTTTAGCTAGTGGATTTACCGATTCTGGTGACGAAGTGTATTTAGAAGCCAATCAATTGGATGAAGTGACAGGCATGTCGCAAGACCCCTCAGCTAAAGCAGGTGCCAATGGAGAGCTGGTAGGAATAAGCAGGATTAGTTATCATTTCTTTGAAACTCTCATATCCAAGACCAGCAGCCAGGCAGATTTGAAAAAGATCAAATATGAATTTGCCATGCTCAAATATCAAGAAGAAGAAAAGATGAAAATGTCCAAGGATGAATCGCTTGTATGGTGTGAGATTGATGATGAACATCATCTGGAACGCGCAATCAACATCATTCTTCCAAAACTATGAACTAGGATTTGCTAGGTGCATGGGGATTTCCTACCATGTATCTGGCATCATTGATATTGGATCTCTTATCGGCATAATACTTTTCACGCTTATCACCTTCTTTCACAGGATTATAAACACCATATAATATTCTCCTTGACTTTTTTGAGTTATTGGGCTTAGACCTATGGGGCAACCTCTCAGTAAAGAAAATCACGTCACCTGGTTGCGTTTCCAATTGAATCCAGTTAAGATCATCTTCTACTGACTGTGCAATTTTTGAAAAGTTAGGTGCATGAGCATATGGCTTTTCCATGGGGAGTATATTCATGTTTTGAATATCCCATGGCTCCACGACTTCAAAGCAGCCATTGGATTTTGTCGCCGCATCGACACTGATTAGTACGGAAATGTATGGCACGATATCCTGATCAAACTGACCAAGAGCACCACTTTCGTATGCAACTCCATCCTGATGTGCCGCATGAGCGCCTCCTCGAGGAGGTTTGAAATTTATTCTTTCCTTATAAAGGACTGGTTTTTCAAGCATCAGCTCCTCGACAATCGAAAGCACTTCCTCCCCATTAATAATTGAAGCTAAATGAGGATGGTAAGGAATGAAGTTTTCTATTCGACTTAGTTTGGTAGGATCATTCATTTCATAAAAAGATAGCCACTTTGACATATCCTCTGGCCAACTAGAAATTTCACCAATCCATTTTGAAATATCCTGCACTTTATCTGCAAATAACCCTTTGAAAACAATGTAAGAATGTTGCTCCCAAAATTTCTTCTGTTCAATGGTTAATTTCATAATTTCTCCCAAAACCCTGTTTTTTGATTTCGCTTTGAATCTTTACCTAAATACCCATAAATGTACTCCAAATAGCCAATGCAATTTGAAGGAATCATAATTTCTCTATCCAAAAACTCAATTATCTCCAGGGGATATACCAAATCCTTGGGAATATCTCTACACTCATTAGGCCATCTCGTATTTTCATAACTTCTAATTACATCACCTTTATCTTCATAAAAATAAATATCAACATCAAATCCTTTGTAATTGAAATATAACTTAGGGCCTCTATGTCTATGAGATGAGTCATAGAACTTCACCTTTTCTGATAACAATTCTTTTTTATGTAAGACTTTGTGATAAGACTTTTCATGCATTCCGAAATCCACGTCAATATCATGTGGAATAATTCCATTCTCTCTATACAAGCCCAATAACGAACCAAAATCCAACCAATACTCTTCCCTTGAATCTCTCAAAAAATCTGCAGTATATTGATACAAATCCACTAAAACCCTCATTTTTCGTCTTTGTGCAGATCCAAATATCCAATACACATACACATGTATAAATCTTTGAATGTATTGACTGACTCGTAAAAGGTTCATAATATCGCATGTAAATTTATCACATGGCGAAGATAGAGGTTGATTTGGTATATACATGGGTAGATGGCACAGATGCTAATCACATTAAGAAATGGACCAGCTATGCGGAAAACCCTGGTGATATTAACCCAGAGAGATATCGTGACACGTACAACTTACTAAAACACAGCTTGCGCTCTGTAGAAAAACACCTAAACTGGTATAGAAACATCTACATAGTCACTGCTAAACCACAAGTACCTGAATGGCTAGACACTTCTCAACCAAGAATAAAAGTTATTCACCATGATGAAATCATAGACCAAGAGTTTTTACCCACTTTCAATCCGAATTGTATTGAAAGTTTTCTCCACAAAATTCCTGGTTTGGCTGAGCACTTTCTTTATATCAATGATGACTTCTTATTTGGCAGTGACACATATCTGGATGACTTCATGCCAAATGGTAAGTATCGGGTTTTTAACACACTACTCGGTGAAAATCTTAGTTGGAGAATATATGATGGAAAGAACGATATAATAGGCCTGGGAGTTATAGAGCACACACCTCTTTTCATCAAAAAAGAATTTTGGAAGGAGATGACCGAAATCTTACCCAAAAAACAACATCAAACAAGGTCCAATAAATTCCGCCAACCTGATGACCTAATGACCTACAAGCTGTACAGGTATTATATGCTCTCCAAACAAAAAGGAAAGAGCAAAGCCATATCACTTCCTGATCTACTCAAGATCAATACCTTTCATAAGATCATGAATAAGCTAACTTATCAAGAAAAGGCCTTTGACAAATTGAAAAAGAAAAAACCGAAGTTCTATTGCTTAAATGATGATCAGCGTGACAAGCCCAACCCAAAGGTGGTGAACCTGGTAAAAGACTTTCTGGAAAGGAAATATCCCGATAAAAGTCAGTTTGAAATCTGAATGGTGATCACAACAATCCGACACCAGAGGACAGATTTAAACCATAAAAACATGCTACTTTGCTAACTCATTAAGCTTTT